>CAMZCV010000001.1 GCA_947305035.1 uncultured Coriobacteriales bacterium
CGTCACCATAATCAGTAAACACATTTGCCCACGAATCGTAAGCAACAAAAGTTCCAGATGATCCGCCAGATGGGCAGAATCTTGCTAGGTACTTGTGATTGGCGATTGCTGTATAGTTTTCAGACGTGTTCCACCGAAAAGTAAGTGTGTCCGATGTTGTTCCAGAGATTGAAAAAGAACCGTTATCATTGTTCGTTACGGCGATGCCGTTAGCTGTTGTGCTGGGCCGCTTTGACTTGTCGTACAGCTGGTTCCACACTACCGTGTTGCCGTGGATGCTCTTGACCTCAGCCACGCCATCCTGCGCCGACGTGCGCTGCATCCACGTGGCAAGCGTCTCGTCGCTGCCAGTGAGCGCCTGTGCCGCGCCTGCTAGGAGCTGAGGGTAGGAGCCGTCAACGTCGGCCTTTCCCTGATAGGTGGCTTGACGGACCAGCTCTGCGGCAACGCGGCCATCTTCGGCTGTCACGCGGCCAGACTCGGCGGTGACCCTCGCGGACTCGGCGCTCACGCGACCGGACTCTGCAGTGACGCGGGCGCTCTCGGCGTTGGCCCTGCTCGTCTCAGCATTCGCTCGGGCCGTCTCAGCGCTCTTGCGGGCGTTCTCCTGAGACTTGCGCGTGTTCTCCTGCGAGACACGGGTGCTCTCGGCACTTGCGCGGTTGCTCTCATCCGATGCCCTCGCCGTCTCGGCGGATGCGCGGGCAGTCTCAGCCGACGCCCTGCTGCCCTCGGCGGACTGACGCGCCGTCTCCTGCGATGCGCGGGTGGACTCTGCGCCAGCTCGTGCCGTCTCGGCGGATGCGCGTGAGGACTCTGCGGATGCGCGCGATGTCTCGGCGCTTGCCCTGCCGCTCTCGGCAGTGACGCGCGATGACTCAGCCCCAACACGCGCCGTCTCTGCGTCTGCCCTCCCAGACTCGGCACTTGCGCGTGCCGTCTCTGCGCTGACTCGTCCAGCCTCGGCAAGCGCTCGTGCCTGCTCTGCGCTCACGCGTGCCGCCTCTGCGCCCGACCAGTCTGGCACCGTGTAGGAGTGCGTGCCATTGGCATCGGTGAAGGTGACCACGTGGCCCTCTTGCACGTCGGTGATTGCCACGGTGGCGGAAAGGCCGTCCAGCACGTCAAACGTGGTCGTGTGGACGCCCACCTCAGCGTCCTCGTAGGTGATGGACACGCGGTGGCCACCAGAGATGTCGGCAACGGCAACCTGCGGGCTGTACGCGCTGCCGATGTAGGATTCCTCGAACTCCAATTCGAGGTCAACTGTCTGGTCAACTGTCTGGTCATCAGCCATGGTACTTTGGCACCTCCAAGATGTTGCGTCCGAACTGCACGCTCACGATGTTGGTCGGGATTCGGTAGCCGTTGTAGTCAACGGCATTGACCTGCACCTCGACGCCGCGCCCCTCCATGAAGGTCGCTGTCTGCTCCTGCGTGAGCGTGACGGTGAGCGTGGCGTCGGTGCCGTCGATTTCGATTGCGGGATTCTTGACCGTGATGGTTCTCCTGCCCTGCTTTAGCGTGAGATACACGTCACAGCCCGTGAGGTCCGCGCCATGGACGAGGACACGGAACGTCGGTGTGCTCAATCGTCTCATGAGTCCTCCTTATGCGATTCGGACTGCCCTCAGATAGCACTGGCAGCTCAGTGTGGAGCCGCTGTTCTGCCACGCGCGGCAGTAGTAGGTCGTGGATGCTGTTGGGGACACGATGGCAAAGCTGCTGTACTTGGTCATGCCGCCATCGGCTGGTGCCTGCGTGAGCGCTGCCATCTGGCCGACACTGACGGACGAGACGCTGGAATCGTCCGCGAAGTAGACCACGCGCCTGCCGCTGCTGTTGCTTGCGAAGGTGGTGGACACGACAACCATCCACGTCCCTGCCGCGAGCGTGATGCTGCCCAACGTGACGTTGCTGCTTGTTGCGACGCTGACCGCATTGGGATTTGAGGTCACGACTGTGCCCTGTGGGATGGATTTGTCAAGGGCGCTGATGACGTCCAGCATGTCGTAGTCTTGCCCTGTGGACGCCCAGCCACCGCCGTCTCCAAGCCAGAGAGTGTCTCCGTAGACCTTAGCGACCGATCCCCCAAGCATTACGTCTGCATAGAATCCTGCAAGCCTAGAAGGAACCCCGTCAGAATCCTCTTCCGAAGCCTGAAGAGATACATAGTCATGACCGATGTGCTCGTATCCATGCGCATATACAACAGGGTCGGACGAAACCATGCTGCGCATCGAGAACTTCGCTGGCGCGTCATAGAACGACTGGTCGCCGCTAATCGATGACACGGGGGCAAACTCGATGGTGGCATCGCCACTTGTGATGGTGCTGGTGTATGAGTGAGGCGTACTGCCAGATGCGTTGGGGTTGCTGTCGACAACAGATATCGAAAGATTGTTGTTAAGCAGGCTAATCACTGCCTGACTACTGTTCTTTCCCAGCTCAATCAAGCTCGTTGCAAACTGTGAGAGGACCGTCGTGCCGCTGCGGAGCTTGATGCCCTCGTCATCGGTGAGGGTATTGAAGCCAGACTCGGAGCCGACGCGCACCTTTGCTACCGCGCCGTCAAGCCACGCCTTGAGCATGCTTGAGCCGCCCCGCACGAAGTCGAGGAACGCGCTCGCGAGGTGGAGGAAGGTCGTTGCGTTCGCCGGGTCGCTGTCGGCAATCTTGATACCGCTTGAGTCAGCCACGATGTAGTTTGTGGCCGTCTGAGCCGCACCATTGATGCGCCCGCTCATGGCGTCGCCGCCACCGACCACCACCACGTCCACAGGCGTCGTGCCGCTGATGTAGACCAGCACCTCATCGCCCTCGCTGACGGAGTAGGACGTTGGGCACTCGATTTCAGCGTCTGGACCCTCGACGTCGGTGTCCAGCACGACGGTCACGATGCCGTCGGCGCTGTCTGAGGTCGCGCGCCCGTGCTCGGTGCGCATGGTCGATTTCGTGCCCATGCCCTGCTCCACGATATCGCGCGGCTTTGGGAAAAGGGCCCGCGCGAGGTCGAAGTCTGTGATCACGACCAACCTCCCTTCAAATCGAGCGTCCACGTCCACGTCTTGAGGTCGAGCTGTGCGCTCGACACCTGCCAGCGCGTCCTCCTGTTGCCCTCGCACCAGCGCTCGACCATGCCATCGCGCAGCGGTCGGTACATCAGGCCGTGGCTGAGCGTCAGGCTCTCTGCGCTCGCGTCACCGAGCATCTGCCGCGCCTTTGCGGTCGCGGCGTCTGCGGTGAACGGGCTGAGGTCGCTCATCGTCTCGAACTTGTCGATGCCGTACCCTCGCACGGAGACGGATGCGTGGTCGCCGTCCGCGACCGTTGCGATGCCAGTCACCGACTTGTCCCCAGACTCGCTGCGCACGATGACGCGCGTCGGGTGCGAGAGCGCGTCGGTGTCGCCTGACGGCTCGCCGATGACGATGCCGCGCGGCGCGCTCGGGTCCACGTCGTAGTCGGGCTCCTTCTTCGACGGCTCGATGTAGCGCTCTACGGCAACGAAGCCGTCTGGGTCCACGACGATGCGGTCCCCTGCCTTGTTGGCGACGTCCATGGCTATCGAGAGCCACGACTTGCCAGCGTCGTACACGCAGGCGCTGCCAAAGAGGTAGTCCGTCGCGTCGCCGCGCACCCTGAGCTGCCGTCCCGTCTGACGGGCGATGGAGCGGATGACGTCCAGCGCCTTCGCGCTCGCGGCCACCGTGTAGCCGTTCGCCGCGACGGTGCCCTTGCCGTCACCCTCCCACGCAATGAGCGTGCTTGACAGCGTGAGCCTGGTCATCATGCCGTCTCCGCGCCCGCTCCACGGGGCTGCGGTCACGTAGCCGGTGAACAGCGTCTCGCGCAGGAGCAGGCCCGTCCAGTCGCTGACGTCGTGGACGAGCCTTAGCGCGCTTGTGCCGTCCCAGCCATGTTCGCCGACGCATTCGAGCGATGCTCCTGCGCGCGTGTCGCTGTAGTAGCTGAGGTCGAGCTTGCCGCCCTTGACGTTGTGCAGCTCCCCGCGCACGTCGGTGAGGTTGGACGGGTCCACCTGCAGGACGGTGAGGGCGTGGCTGAGGTCGCCGCGCGCCCAGTCCACAGCCATCACCACACCTCCTCGTCGAACGAAATCGACACCGACGCGATGCCAATGGCGTGCTTGGACAGGTCCACTTCGGCGCCCGTCACGAGCGCCTGCGCCCAGAAGCCGTTAGGCCCGCGGAAGTAGACGTGCCCAGCGTGAGCCGCCCAGTCGGCAAGCTCTATGCCGCTGTCAAGCGTCTGGCCGTGCAGCACGCCCTTGAGCGTCCAGCTCGCGGTCGTTGACGGCCCGAGAGAGTTGAGCTGTCGCTCGCGGCCCAGCACCTCGTGAGAGGACGTGGAGCGGGAGAACGACGGCGAGAACTCGGGCGGCTCGCCCGTGTTGTGGTACACCGCGAGGTCCCTGCTGAGGTCCTGTGACGTCACGTGATAGCCGCTGTCATGGATTGCATTGAACGTCTGGACCACCGATGACCACGTGCCCGCGCTCGTGGCCGCGTAGAGCTTCCACTGGACGCCGAGCGGTGGCGCGATGACCCATGGGCTTGACCCTGCGACCTCGACGAACCGCGTGCCGTGCCCGCGCGGGATGACCAGCCACAGGCGCGCCGCCGCGTTGCTTGCGGTGACGGTTGCCGTCGTGCCGCTGACGGTCGCAGACAGCGTGAGCCCGCTTGAGTGGCCGGACTCGTAGGAGAGCGTGATCGTCTCGGTGCGGCTCGCCGTGATTCCGTCTGGCGTCGTGAGCGTGACGGTGAGCTTCACGCTGTCGCCGCTGGCCACGCTCTTGACGAGCTGCCACATGGGGACGATGGAGCTTCCAGCCGCCGCGCCCGTCGTGTTGAGCGTGTCGAACGGAGCGGCCTTCGCCACGATGGCGTTTCCGCTCGTAGTCGCGTTGCTGGTCCACGAGACGGCAAGCCCGTCAGGCGCGATGGCCATGTCGATGTCGCTGATGCTGACCGCACGAGCGGTCACGACGGTCCACGTGAGCGCGTCACCGTGTGCAGCCGCGCCGCTCATCCAGCCGCTGGTCCACTCGCGGACCGAGAACTCGACGTCGGTGCGGTCGTAGGTGCTTGAGTTGTCCACCGCGACGCCGTTGGATGACCAGAGACGGCCACCGGACGCTGTTGCCGTGCAGTTGCTCTGCCCGGGCGTCCCCCAGCCGTCCCATGTGGTCGCGCCGTCTGCGATTGACTTCCAATTGCTCCACGCGCCCATCGCCCCGCCAGCCGTGCGCCTGCGCGTGCGGTAGCGGAGCTGGACGGTGGTCGCACGTCCGACCCAGCACGGGTAGACGGTGCCGCTGCCGATTGCGACGGCTCCCGTCTTGACCGTGCCGACGGTCGTGCCGCACGACCCAGACGATGGCGTTGGAAGCACCATCAGCGAGTGGTCCGTGTCGGTCTTGGCGGCGAGCGTCGCAAGCCACTCCGTGGGCACGAGGACGAATCGCTGCGCGGCGCTGCCGTTTGACGTCCAAATCTGGATGTTGGTCTTGAGGTCGGTCTTGCCGCCTGCAACGTCGAGCACGTAGGTGGACGCGCCGAACGCGCCGATGCTCACCACGGGATAGCTCGTGCCGTTGACGGCCTGCGTGCCCGTCTCCGTGATGGCCCACCGCTGGGCCGTGCTGCCGTTGGACGTGTAGAGCTGCACGTTGGTGCCCTTGGCCTGCGTGCCGCCAGCCACGTCGAGAGACTTGCCCGTCTCCGCGTCGATGATGGTCCAGTAGCCGCTCTGACTGGTGAGCGTCCACTTCTGGGCGTTGCTGCCGTTGCGCCCCCACACCTGCACGTTGGCCTTGTTGGCCACGCTGTTGTTGCTCACGTCGAGCGCCATGGTGACGTCCAGCAGCGGCAGGATCTCGTAGGAGCCGCTAGCGATTGACATTAGATCGCCCCCAGACGCTTGAGCTCGTAGAGGTAGCCGCGCGTGGCATTGACGATGCCAGCCTCGTCGTTGACCGCGACGTCGTTGAGGTAGACGTTGTACGTGCTGCCAGTCTTGCGCTCGTCAAGCGCGTCCTTGATGTAGTCGCGGAGCTTGTCGATTGGCACGACTGCCTCCTTGCCTGCCTCGCCGACGCCGATGACCGATGGGCTGTCGAAGATGCCGCCCTTCGCGTACCAAGAGACGCTGAAGCTCGGCAAGCTGCCCTTGCCACCGATGCCGAACGGTGCCGTGCCGCCCGACACGGAGATGTGCGGCAGCTTGAGCGTGAAGATGTTGCCGAGGTGCAGCGGGAAGATGCCCTTGATGCGGTCGATGGCGCCCTGGATTGCCGCCTTCGCGTCGCTGAAGGGCTTGGTCATCTTCTCCTTGACGCCGTTGAAGGCGTTGGATGCCGCGGTCTTCGCAGCATTGAGTCTGTCGCTCACGGCGCTCTTGATGTTGGTCACGGCGTTGGTCACGGTCGTCTTGATGGACGTCCATTTGCTCGTGATGGCCGTCTTCGCGCCCTCCCAGACGGTGGACGCGAAGGTGGAGGCAGCCTGGAACTTCTCGGTGATGAAGGTCGAGACGCTCGTGAAGACCTCGACGGCCTTGCTGTAAATCTTGCTCCACGTCTCAGAGAGCCACGTCGTGAAGGACTCCCAGAGCTTGCGTCCAATCTCGGTCTGCGTGAAGAAGACGATGAGCGCGGCAACGACGGCTGCGATGATCGTGACGATGACGCCAATCGGTGACGCCTCGAACGCGAGCGCTAGCAGCGCCCACGCGTCTCCGGCAAGCCCGGTCGCGGCCGCCCACGCACCAGTCAGCGCGGAGACAATCGGAAGGTTTGCGATGAGTCCGCCGATGCCACCGATGATGCCAGTGAGGTTGATGATTCCAAGCGCGGAGCCGAGCGCCGTGATGCCGCCTGCGAAGACGGCGATGCCCGTCACGAGTGGCATGATGACGCTCGAAATCTCGTCAAAGTGGTCGCCGAGCCAGTCGAGCTTTTCCCCAAGGTCCTCGATGAAGTCGCACGCGTCGTTGATGCCGTCGCCCAGCGTCGTGCCGAGCGCGGTGCCCAAGTCCTCGACCTTGCCCTTCACACTGTCTGCGGATGGCAGCAGGTCGCTGAGCTTGCCGATGAGGTCGCCGACTCCATCCTTGAGCTTCGTGAGCGAGTCGAGCGCTCCCGTCTCCTCGAAAGCCGCCGTGAAGTTGTCAACGAACGTCTGCGCGGTGTCGGACACGTCTTGGAACGCCGTCACCACGTCATCCCAGCGGATGAACTCCTCGGGCACGTCGAGCCCCATGCCGCGAAGCAGGTCCTCCACGCTCGCCGCGATCGTGTCGAAAGCCGTCTGAAGGATTGGCCCAGCGACCTCGGGAATCTTGTTGACCACCGTGCCGATGACCTCGGGCAGCGCCGCGACGATGCGCGAGCCGATGATTCCGAGACGTGGGACGATGTTGTCAGCCACGGCACCGATGGACTCCACGAGGTTGTCTGTCAGCTTGCCGATGTCGGCGTTGTCATCGGCAAGTCCCGTCAGCCAGTTCTGCCATGCCGCCTTCGTCATGCTGATGGAGCCTGAGATGGTCTTCATCGCCTCGCTGGTCGTGGTGCCAGCGATCTTCATCTCTTCCTGCATGACCGCGATGGCGGAGACGATGTTGTCGAAGCTCAGGCTGTTCGCGTCAACCGTGACGCCGAGCTTCTCCTGCACCTTCGTCAGCTTGGATGCGTCCTTGACGAGACGCTGCATCTCGGATTTCGTGCCACCATAGCCCAACTTAAGGTTATCGAGCATGGTGTAGTTTTGCTTGGCAAACCCTTGGAAGGCGTTCTGCACGTCCTCCATGTTGGAGCCAAAGACGTTGACGTTGTCTGCCATCGACGTCATGGCGAGGTTGCCCAGCTCCGCCGCCCGCTGCGTGTCGCCGCCAAGCGAGCTGATGAGCGCAGCCGAGAAGCTGGTCACCTGCTCCATGTACTGGTTCGCGCTCAGGCCCGTCGTTCTGTATGCCTCCTGAGCGTTGTCCATGACGGTCTTCCACGCATCGCCGAACAGCTTCTGCACGCCGCCCTGTAGCTGCTCGAAGTCAGCGTAGGAGTCCAGCGCCTGCTTGCCGATGACGCCGATGCTCGTGGCAACGGCACCGAACGCTGCGGCGCCGACCTTGCCCAGCGCGCTCAGCGCGCTCCCGAACTTGCCCGAGAAGGCATCGCCAGAAGCCTTGCCAGCGGAGCCGCCAGCCTTCGTCAGTGCGTTGGAGAACCCTTTGGTCGATGGCATGATGGTTACGTACGCTGTGCCAACGTTAGCTGGCATCACCATCACCCCCTATCAGGCCGAGCGCCGCAGCGACGTCGGCCATGTCGCGCTCCGCGCGGTCTGCCATCTCCTGCCGCTCGATGCACTCGTGCGGAAGCGGGAGCGGCTCCTGGTCTGGAGCGTCCTTTGCGTGGGCCATGACCCACGTCCTGAGCTCGTACTCGATGAGCCTGAGCATCTGCGCCTCGGCGGTCCACGACTCGTCGGGATGCTCGGCCACCCTGAGCCGCGCCCCCTCGGGCAGTTGCGAAAGAAGGGCGGAGACGCGCCACAGTCCGCGCGCGCCCCCGCCCCTCTCGCCAAAGATGACCCAAGTCACATCAAGCCCGTAGTACTGCTGCATGTCTGCCAGCAGCTCGTGCGGCCTACGCTCGCACGCGACCGCCAGCGCGGCTAGTTTTTTGCGTCGGCGCCCTCAGCCTCGGCGATTGCGGTCACAAGCTCGCCCATGACCTCCATGGAGCCGCCGAGCATGTCGGCAACCTCGTCTGCCTTGCCGCCGAGGATGACGTCGATGGCGTCGAAGGCGTCAGAGCCGCCGCGCGCGATTCGGCGCTGGACGGACCAGCCGTGGACCGCCTCTGCGCTGTACTCGATTTCGTGATCGTGGAACTTGACGGACTTCATTCGGTCCCCCTATTAGTTGCCTGTGGTAGTGGTGGTCGTGGTGGTCGTGGTGCCGGTCTCTGTGCTCTCGTACCAGTCGTGGCAGCCGGAGCCAGACGAGTCGGTCTGGTAGGTCAGCGTGAGGTTGCGCTGTGCGGCAGTGGTGCTGTTGCCGGTGAACTCGCCGCGCGCGGTGACCTTGCAGATGGGGATGACCTTGCGCCAGCGACGGCCATTCTTGAGCACGAGGTCGAGGATGGCGATGCGCTCCTCGTCGCTGTTGGACCAGTTGTGGTTGACGTCCAGCAGGCCGTTTGCGTCGGTGACGTTTGCGGAGCCGTAGTAGAGCCCCAGCGGCTCCTTGCGGGTCTCCATGAGCGTGATGCCCAGCGTCTCGGTGGTGGTGGACCCGTAGGTGTCCACGGTGTCACCGTTGATGTCGCTGAGCGTGTCGCTGGAGCGGTCCACGCCCTCGGTGAAGCCATCGCCCGAGACGTAGCCCATGTTGGGGATGGCGTCGGGGATGGCGGTCGTGATCTTTGCGAGACCCGTCGCAGAGGTCAGGGTCTCAAGCGCGGCAATCGTGGTCGCGTTGCGGACGGCGCAGAAGAAGTAGCCGCCCTTGACGCCGCGAGTCGTGGAGACGTTCGCGGTGTTGTTGGTAGCCTGAGCCATGTTGTGGCCCTCCTATTCGATGTTGATGTAAAGGCGCATGGACGCGCGGTGGCGCCCACCTCGCGTGCTGAAGCTGTCGCGGCTTATCTCCACGACGCGCGCCTCGGAAAGAAGCGGATGGTCTGCTGCGGCGTCCTGCAGCACCTCGACGCACGAGCGCGCGAGCGCAGCAGCCGTCGCGTCCGTCTCCGCGCAGCACAGCAGCTCGACGGTGGAAACCTGCAGAAAGGCGTCTGACTCGTCTGCGGTGTGCGACACGATGACGCGGCGCCCCTCACCCATCGCGGAGAGGGAGCCGTCCGAGAACTCCGTCGTGACCTCGACCGTGGGCAGGGACTCGGAGAGGATTGCCACGGCGAGCGCGGTCTCGTCCACCATCAGAACCCCCTAGCCCTCTGAAGCGGCCCGCCGTGCGCAGTGCCGCCGTCCTGCTTTGCAATCGCGTGGCAGCGCGTGCGGCCTTCGCGCACGTCGGCGCTGAACGTGGCGCCAAGAGACGTGTTCATTGACGCGGCCTTGGTCGCAATCTGCTGTGCCTGCGAGAGGCACGTGCGCTTCACGCCGTCGCTGTTGCGCAGGGCGATGAAGCCTGCCGTGTCTGGCACGAAGCGAAAGTCACTGGCCAATGCGCCTCACCGCCCTAATCCATGCGTTGTGAGGTCCCGGCACGCCCGTCGGGTCGTAGATGTGGCCCTCGGTCACGAGGTAGTCGTGGCCGCGCACGGTCACCTTGCAGCCCACAAACGGGCCGTCGCAGCCCTTTGGCAGGTAGAGCGGCACCGTCTCGACGATGCCGTCAGGGTGCCGCTCGCTTGCCTCCTGCTCCCACGCGAGGTCGCCAACGACAACGCCCCCGACCAGCTCTGAGTGGTCGAGGGCGTAGGTCACGGGCCTCTTGTTGCCGTAGGCGTCCCTCTCGCCGGGGACGATGGGATGCCAGATGCGCACTGACTCGGTGGGAGCGCTAATCATCGCCCTCACCTGCCAGCGCGCCGAACCCGATGCGCGCGCAGATGCCAAGCATCCTGCGCTCGGAGTCGAGCAGCTTTGGCGTCCCGTAGCCGCCCGTGAAGGTGAACTGCCTGTTGTACGGCCCCGTCGTGAGCGACATCTGTGTGATGCCCACCGGAATGTCCGTGCCGCCGCTCGGCATGATGCGGTTGGCCATGGAGCGGCACACGCGCATGAGGCGGTCGGCGAACGACTCGGACGGGCTGGTGTAGTCGATGCCGCGACGGTCCAGCTCAGCGTCGATGACGGCAGAGCAGTCGTCCAGACACTCCTGCAGCATCACGAGGTCTTCCACGTCGCCATAGCGCGCCTGATAGTCGGTAACGGTGGCATAGGACACGCCGACCACCTCCTATCTGGTTGCCTTGCGCTCCTACGCGCCAGTCGTGGTGGTCGTGGTGGTCGTGGTGGTGGCGGAGGGAGTGCTGCCGGTCAGCAGGACGATCTGCGTCTTGTCCATGACGGCGAACGCGACCTCGATCTCGAAGCGGACGGCGAACATGTTCATCTGCCACAGGTTCAGCGTGTGGTCGCTGCCGTCGTTGTAGGTGAGGGTCGCCTGGTCGGAGACGGCCATCTGGATGCCCTCGACGCTGCCCCAGCGCACGCCGGAGAAGTCACCGGCGACGCCCACGACTGCGGGAGTGGAGCCAGCGGTGCCAGCGACGTAGACGCCCTTGGCAACGGCAACGTTGGAGCCGAGGATGTTGCCGACGGTGTTGGAGCCGACGCCAGCGGTGAACAGCGGGTGACCAGTCTGGTCGGTGGCACCGAGCACGATGCTCTTGCCCTGCGGGGCGAGCGCGATGCCGTTGAGGATGCCGTCGGCCTCGGCGATTGCGGCGTCGATGTCAACGAAGCGCTGGTAGACGGTCTTGCCATCTCCAGCGACGATGCTCTTGGTCTCAACGCCGGTGCCCAGCACGTCGAAGCCGGAGCCGGGGGCGGTGGAGGACATGATGGTCTGGTCGAACTTCTTGGAGAGGGCGGCGGGGAGACGGCGGATGCACTCGGCGTACAGAGCGGCCTTGTCGCGCTTGAACTCCATGGAGAACGGCTCGATGATGGCGAGCTTGTACGGGGTGATGGTCTTGTTGCCGAAGGTGTGCTTGCCGACGGGCTTGGCGTTGGTCTCGTCAACCCAGTTGGCGGTCGGCTCGCCAGTGATGGTCTGGACCTTCACGCCGGAGCCAGGGATGCTGATGCGGTTGGCGAGCTGCATGAAGGCAGAGCTCTCGATGGCCTTTGCCCAGATCTCGCCCGAGACCTCGGGGTCGAGGATGACGTTGGAAGTGTGGCGGGAGATGTCCTGATAGGTGGGCATTGCTGTCCCTTTCTACTGGCCCAGCACGGCGTCGATGAGTTCGCCGAATCGCTGGGAGTTGGTGATCTTTGGCGGCACGTTCGCGCCGCCGTCATCGGTGCGGGTCGGGTGGACCGGCATGAGCTTCAGCAGGCGCTTTGCCTGCTCGACCAGCTCGTCCGCGTCTGCGCCGTTGAGCATCTGCGCGACCTCCAGCGGGATGCCCGCCTTCTGCGCGGCTGCGCTCACGTCGGCGCTGCGCTGGGCGTCGGCCTTGAGCTGCGCAAGCTCTGCCTCTGCCTTGGCGGCGCGCTCTGCGGCCTCGCTGGCCTCCTTGCCGTCCACGTAGCCCTCGTACTTGCGCCGTTCCTTCTGTCGGGCGTCACCGACCAAGCGGTTGACCTCCTCCTGCGTGAACGTGCGCTCGCCAGACTGCGCAGCTGCGGCAGTCTGGTCGTTGGTGGTGCCCTCAGTTGCCTGAGTGTTGGTGTCGGCCACGTCGGCCTCCTTTCCCTGCCCTAGCAGGTGTCGGTGCGGCGATTGACCGCCCGCCGCATTGCGTGGGTATGAAAAAAGCCCCTTTCGGGGCTGATTTCGCATTGATTGCTGTGGCCGTTAGCTGGCTATCCAGTCGACGCCCCAGCGGTCCACGCACTTCCGGAAGTCCTCCATGTCGTGCGGGACGATTGAGTAGACCTCGTTGCCGTCCTTGTCCTCGCCGACGCCGACGTGCAGGAGCTCGTGGAACAGCAGGCGTCTCAGATGCTCGTCGTCCATGCCCTCGCAGTTTGGCTCGTAGACCACAATCAGGAAGTCGGCGGGGATGGCCCACTTGTTCTTGTCCGCAACGCGCTCGCACTCGCCGAAGACCGTACGGCCCTTTGAGCGCTTCGCGTTGTCGCTGCCGAGGCAGCAGATGGTGGCGTCGCTGTCGCGGATGTGCGCGAGCGAAGGCTCGGTGTCGACGAGCTGCTGCGCCAGCTCGGCGTAGTGCTCGCTGATATAGCGTGTCTCAGCCATTCCTGCCTCCATTGCATCGCTCTTCGTGCAGGCGCATGACCTCATCCCATGGCGTCTCGCGCCACTTGACCACGCGCGGGTCATCTGCCCAGCCATCGTGCGGCACTCCTGCGAAGTGGACAATCTTCGCGCCGGGAGCGTTCTTGTCCGTCCACCAGTTGCTGTTGTACTCGGACGGCATGTCGTGGATGCGGCCCTGACAGAGGTAGTTGCTCACGTCCTGCTCGACCCACGTGTAGCGCCTGCGGTTGAGCACGTCGATGATTTCGTTTGCCTTGCCGTCGCGCAGCTTCTTGAGGTTGTAGAGCGTCACGCCCGCGTTGCAGTAAAGCAGGCCGTTCTCGCTCTTGTGCCACTCGTGGGACGCGCTGTAGTAGCAGTCATCGATGGGCATGTCCCACACGCCGCTCACGTCATCGACGCACACGGTGTCGGCGTCCAGCGAGAGGACCTTGTTGACGCGCGGCAGAACGTGGCAGAGCGCCAGACGCATCATGGCCATGTAGGTGAAGCCGCTCGACATGTTCGGCCCGTCAGGCGCGAAGAACGTCTGGCCACTCGCGTCGTGGAGCTGGATGATGGACGGCAGCTCGGTCGGGAACTCCGCGTCCTCGATGACGAAGTGGACCACGTCCACGTCGCTCATGGCGACGAGTGACTTGGCCGCTGTCTCCATGTCGCCGTAGATGTTGCGCGTGCCGCAGAAGGCGGCGTGCTTCTTCGCCCTAGCCACGCAGCACCTCCCTGAACTCGTGCCCGCACGACACGCGCGGGTCTGCCACGATCGTGAAACCCGCGTTGGTCACGAGGTTGCAGAAGTTGATGTCCTCGCCGCCAGACTGGAATGCGTCGTGGCACGAGTAGGCGTCCTCCTTGTCGAGGGCCGTGCGGGAGAGGTCCGTCCACTCGAACCACGGGAACGGCAGGAATCGGAACAGGTCGGCGCTGATGAGCGCGCAGCCCATGCCGCCGCCCTTCACGCGGACCTCTGTCGTGCCGGCGTCCCGCATCTCACGCAGCTCTGCCGCGTCGTACATGTCCCAGCCATCGCCGAGACGGTAGAGGCATGTCAGTCGCTTCTCGCCGCGCGCATAGCGGTTGAGGTAGTAGCCGAGCACAACAGGCGCGTCATGCTCAAGCAGGTTCGCCAGCGCGTCGCTCGGCAGGTCTATGTCGTTGTCCACCATGAGCACTCGGTCGTAGCGGGCGTTAAGCGCGTCTGCCGCGATGCGGTTGCGGGCCATCGCGCAGCCGTAGCCCTGGCGCGGCTTGTAGTCCACCTCGTGGCCGCAGCGGTCGAGCCGCCACAGGCTCTGAGAGGTTGCCTGCGAGATTCGGCCGTCGTAGGTCGGGACTTCGATAAGTATGCGCACGCTACCTCCCTGCTGACTTGCGTCTGACGGCGATGCTCTTCTTCCTGTCGCGCACGTTCTGCTCGTGCTGCGAGTGGTCCATGTCCAGCCATGCCTGATATCCGGCGTCGTAGTCGCGCGGGTTGTAGCCCTCGACGCTTCCCGGTCCCCAGCTCGGTACGACCATGCACTGACAGCCGTTGTGGTAGTGGTTCGGGTCCACGCCGCCAGCGGTCAGCTTCGAGAGGTACGCAAATCCGCGGCTTGCTAGCATCTGGCAGAACGGGCATCCGTTCGGGTAGCTCTTGGAGCCGCGCGGAATCCTTGCGAACAGGACCTCGCGCGGGTCGCGCCTGCCGTTCTCGAACACGGTGTTGCCAGCGGCCTCGCGGATGCCGCGACCGAAGTAATCGACCAGCATGGACTCGACGCGGCCATACGCCTCGGCAAGAAGCTGGTCCTCTGCCGTCGCGGCGCCGTCCAGCTCTGCGAGCGGCGACACGGACGCCCTCACGACCTGCTCGACGTCCACAGGCTCGTAGCCGTCCATGAGCACCGTGTCGATGCCCTCGCCGACCATCCGCCTGCGCATTCCGTCGTAGAACTCTGCGGCGAGCTGTGCGGCGCTTGACCTCGACTGGTAGCACACGGGCTGCATGACCTCGATGAGCTGGTTGCGCACGTCGGCAACGGGAGCTGAGTAGTCCACCCTTGCGAGCGCTTCCTTGAGCACGGAGCGCATGTGATCGTCGATGTTCTGCAGCGAGTCGGCGTAGCCGTCAATCCACGCGCGCGGGACGGTGCTACTCATTGTTTCCGCCGAAGATGGCCTGCGCCATGGCAGCGCTCGCCTCGCGCGTCTCGTCGCTCTTGACGCTATCGAGGTCCGCGTCATCGATGCCGACCATGCGGGCAGCAACGTCGGTCTTGCCGAAGCCAGGGCGCACGCTCTCGACCTTCGTCACCCAGTCTGCACGGGCTGCGTCGGAGAACAGCATCGGCTTTGCGAACTTCGCGCGGATGCCCAGCGCGCCCTCGTCCAGCCTGTCGGTGGTGGTGTTGCCCTGCACGGCGAGCGCCGCGCGGATGACGCGCTCAAGCGTCCGCTTGTCCTGCTCGATGTCGCGGTTGGCGATGAGGCAGATGTCCTCGCGCGCTGCACCGATGGCCTCGGCGCTGCTCGGGTTGTCCTGCACGATACCGAGCGAGTTGAGCGGCACGCCAGTCGCACCGCTGAACTGCGCGGCGAGAGCTCGAAGCTCGTCCACGAACGGCTGCGGGGAGTTTCCGCTGAACTGCTGGATGTCCGTGCGGCTCTCGCCGCTCTCGTCAACCTCGGTAGCGAGCACGCGGTCCATCTGGTACTTGAGCTTGTCGTTGACCACGGCCTCGTACTGCTCGGGCAGGAGGTTGAGCATGGCGAGCTTCGGCACCGAGTAGTAGGCGCCCGAAATCTGCATGTGCCACATGCAGCGGATAGCGTCATCGGTGAGCGTGCGCACGAACTGCGTGATGCGAGTCCTGCCAAAGGCGTTGAGCGTGCCCGTTCCGTCATGCACGAAAACGTATAAACTCGGCTCCTGCTCGGGCGTGAACCCGTCATCGGCTTTCCACTCGCCAGCGGCCACCTGCCGGAGCTGCACGACGTTGCCGGGCAGGTGCAGGTTGACGATGGTCGGCACCATCCGCCCTGCGCTCCATGGCGTCAGCTCCTGACGCGCGATGGCGAGCCCTGCGCCCACCACGCCGTCCTTGCCGTCAGGGGACGGGATGGCCGTGAAGGTCTCGGCGCTGTGGAAGCGCACGACGGCATCGCCGGGCTGGTTGCGCGTGACTGTCGCGGCCATGCAGCCGTAGAGCAGCTTGGGCACGAGGTGGCGGTTGTAGCCGCCGATGACGTTGTTGCGGTCGAGGATGCCGTCCAGCGTCGCTCGGTCGTAGCCGTCGGGCGCGTTGAAGCGCTCAAGCGTGATGCGGTCTGCCAGCGCGTCCACGGCCTTCGCGGGCCAGTGGCAAGTCTGGTCGTTGGGCACGTCGGCCTTGCTGCCGTAGTCGGACACCTTGACCTTGCCGTCGTAGTAGCGGCGCAGGTCGGTGTTGTGCGCGACGTGCCTGCCGTACTCGTCCACGAGGTGCTGCGCCCACGCGCGCGTCTCGCCCGAAAGCCCCGACGCGTTCGTGATGCCGCTCAAGTCGACCATGCCCATGCGCATTGGTCGGAAAGTGTCGGGCTGCTCCATCATCCAATCCTCCCTCTGCGCTTTGGGTCGCGCTTCGTGGTCCGCGCCGCCCACAGGGCCAGCGCGCAGGCGTCCAGCCGCTCGGGGCACTCGCCGCCGAACCCGTAGCCGCCATCCTTGCCTATCGGGCGCCTCGTCGCGCCCAGAGCGCTCTCTGTGAGCGCGGGGTCATCCAAGTGCGTGAGCGTGCCGTCGTTGATGGCGTTGACGAGCATCGCGTCTGCCGCGATGGCGTCGGCGGTGCGAGCGACCATGACGGCGCCCTTTGGCATGCCCGCGCCGACAAGCTGCTGGCCAAGGTCCGTCGCGTCGGCGCGACCGTCGATTGCGACCGCAGCCGCGCGTCCCTTGCGCGCGACGATCCAGTCCACGAGCCACGCGACGCCCGAGACGGTCGGCTCCGTGCGGACGAACTCCACGTGGCATCCGTCCGCGTGCGTCACTGCCGCGGCAAGCGTGACGCTGCGCCCGTCTGGCGTGAAGCGCACGCCATAGGCGAGCTTGCTCACCTCTCGCGGCGCGTGGGCGGTCTTTGTCGCGTTCCAGCTCATCGACGTGATGAGGAAGTCAGCGACGCGCATGCTCGGGTTCCATCTGCCCAGGTACTCGCGCGCGAAGCTGTCGGGCTTCATCACGTAGCTGTCGATGGCGTCGAGCATGACGTCCTCGCGGATGCGGTACCCGAGCGCCGGGTTCGTGCGGTACGCAAGCTCAAGCGCGTGCGCTCGGTCCGTGAGGTTCGGCACCTCGTCAACAGACCACTCAAGCCACCACATCGAGCCAGCCTTGCCAGCGTGCGCCGCCTCGTGGTAGTCGGCGAACACGTCGCCGCTGCACTTCTCGTTCGGCGGCGTGCCGACGAAAATCATCTGCGGGTCGCCTGACTCCGACGCGAGCGTTGTGGGCTTGATGGCGTCGAGCTGGTCGTAGGTAAGCTCCTGTGCCTCGTCGATCACGATCACGTCGTAGGTCTCGCCGCGCGCGCCGCTGTTGGTGCGTGTCTGGAACTCGATGCATCCGCCGTTCGTGAAGTAGACGCCCTCTGTGCCAGCAGCGCGGTAGATGCTCTTGACGCGACGCGCGAGGTCTGGCGTGCCGCTGCACTCGTCGCTGATGAACTTGAACATCTTGCGCACGGTCGAGCCGTTGTGCGCGGAGTAGAGGACGTGCTTGCCCTTCGCCGCCATCGTGATTGCGTACTTGCGTGCGCCGAAGCTCTTGCCGTTCTGGCGCGGCTTGCTGATGCAGATGGTCCGTGACGCGAAGCGCCCCTCGTGGTCGCGTGCCATGAACAGCGTAAGCTCGTGGCGCTGGCACGGGTAGAAGTGCGTGCCCCATCCCTCGAACACGTCGCACAGGCGCTCGCCCGAGCTGTGGTGGTAGGGACCTACCGTGTTGAACGTCGGCTCTTGGTTGCCGTACCTCACAGCTCGTCCAGCACCTGGTCGAAGTCGCACATCTCCTCGTCGGGGTCGCCGATTGCCTCAATCTCGTCCATGACCTCCATGAGACGCTTTGAGAGCGATGCCATGTCGCGTCCACTCTCGCATGTCTGGATTGTCCTGGCGATTGCGTCTCTCAGCGCGATCAATGTGTCTCTCTTGCTCCCAGAAGCTGCTGCATCAACGAGATTCATGCACTGACCTCCATGTGGAAACGTCGTGCCCCTAAAACAGCCCT
>CAMZCV010000002.1 GCA_947305035.1 uncultured Coriobacteriales bacterium
CGAGCCCACGGACCATCCATCGGGGTTCTTGAACACCGAGCCGCACGTGGGGAGGCCCACCGGCTGGGTGAGCTTGCGCCGTTTGAGCAGCGCCTCCATGCGTCGGGCGATCTTCTCGCGCTCGTCCGAGGCAAGGTCGAAGGTGGCCTCGAGGACGATGTCGCCCGGGACGAGGGAGGTCGAGCGGTAGGCCCAATCGATATCGGATGCCGCAAGGCGCAGCAGCCCCTCGCCCGGACGGGCGATGACCACGTCGCGCACGGCCGAGCCGATCCAGCTGTCGCGGGTACCTGCGTTCATGGCGATGGCTCCACCCACGGTGCCGGGGATGCCCGTGCAGCACTCGAGCCCCGAGAGGGACGACTTGAGCGCGAGATTGACCAGCTTTGACGTGAGGACAGCGCCGCCGCAGGTGATGCTCTCCCCCTCCGCCGTGATGCGCGAGAACTCGCGCCCCAGGCAGATGACGCATCCGCGGTACCCGCGGTCGGAGCACAGCACGTTGGAGCCCTTGCCCAGGACAACCCAGGGAACCTTCTCGTGGCTGAGAACGTCGATGGTGTAGGCGAGCGCCGTGTAGGTGTGCGCGACGACGAGCAGGTCGGCGGGGCCGCCGATGCGCAGCGTGGTACGGCGGCTCAGCGGCTCGTCGCGGAGCACATCGGCGTCGATGGCGCCGGAAAGCTGCATGTATGCGTTGAAGATGCTCACTTAGCCGCTCACTTGGCTCCGGACATCGCAGCGCGCTTGGCCTCGATGAACGCGGGGCCGATCTGGGTGATGTCGCCAGCACCCTGGGTGATGAGCATATCGCCGGGCTTGCAGGTATCGACGAGCAGGTCGACGAGGGTGCGGATCTTGGGCACGTAGGCCACGTGCTTGCAGCCGCCGCCGTTCTTCACCGAGGAGACGACGGTCTTGCCCGAGATGCCGGGGATGGGCATCTCGCCGGCGGAGAAGACGTCGGTGACGAGCAGGATATCGGCCTTGTCGAACGCGTGCGCCCACTGCTTCTCGAGCGCCTGCGTGCGGCTGTAGCGGTGGGGTTGGAACGCGCAGACGATGCGCTTGAAGTCGAGCTGTGATGCCGCCCCGAGCGTTGCGGCGATCTCGGTGGGATGGTGGCCGTAGTCGTCGATGACGGTGATGCCGTCGATGTCGCCCACGTGCGTGAACCTGCGGCGGGCGCCCTTGAACTTGGAGAGGGCGTCTGCAGCGGCCTCCACGTCGGTGCCCAGCACGTCGGCGACGGCGATGGCGGCGGTGGCGTTGGCCAGGTTGTGCGTGCCGGGATTGGCCTGGATGGTGAAGGAGACGATCTTGCCGGAGGGGGTGCGCACGGTGGCAGCGCTCTGGATGCCGTGGGAGGCGCCGGGCGTGCAGCGGTAGTCGTTGCCCAGGTTGAAACCGTAGGTCACCACCTTGCGACCCGTGGAGCGCGCGAGCTCCACCAGGTGCGGCACGTCTCCGTACACCACGATGGTGCCGGAGTCGCCCACAAGGTCCATGAAGGTGCAGAAGGTCTTCTCGATGTTGGCGAGGCTGCCGTAGTAGTCGAGATGGTCCTCCTCGATGTTGGTGACCACCACGACATCGGGATCGAGGAACAGGAAGGATCCGTCGGACTCGTCTGCCTCGCAGACGAAGTAGCCGCCCATGCCGTTACGGCCGTTGGTTCCGTAGCCCTCGACCACGCCGCCGATGAGGAACGTGGGGTCGAGACCCATGGTGTCGAGCATGGAGGCGACCATCGACGAGGTGGTGGTCTTGCCGTGCGTGCCGGCGACGGCGACGGTCACGGTGTCGAGCGAGAGGTAGCTGAGCATCTTGGCGCGCGGCCAGATGGGAATGCCCAGCTCGCGTGCGCGGATGAGCTCGGGATTGGTCTCGGGGATGGCGGTGGAGATGACCACCACGTCGGGAGAGACGGCGTCGATGGTGGGCGCCTCGTGGCCGATATGCACCTCGACGCCCGCATCCTCGAGCTGGCGCACGTAGTACGAGCTCTTGAGGTCGGATCCGGTGACCTTGCAGCCCCGCTCGTGCAGAACGAGCGCGATGCCGCTCATGCCGGCTCCGCCGATGCCGATGAAATGCGCGCTGAGAATGTGCTTCACGTTGTCCATAGCCAACCTCTCCATGACGAAATCCGCGCTTTCGCGCGTGACTATACTACTCTACCCGAAAACGGCTCACGCGGCGTCGTGCGCGGGCACTTCTCGGCATCTCCGTATGGGCTGAAGATGTGCTTGGAGAACATGCGGAAAGAGGATTCCTTCGCCCTGCCACGCCAGCATGGTTCCGGTCGCTCAACCGACCAAAAAACGCGTCCCTATCCGCGCGCAGCGGCCTCGACCTCGTCGGCAAGCGCCTGGGCGGCATTCGCCGCTCCGAGCGCGGAAGCCGCATCGCGCATGAGCGCGCGCTTGGCAGCGTTGTCGACAAGCGAGAAGAGCAGTTCGGGAAAGTCGGGCGAGTCGAGCATGGAATCGCCGAGCATCTCCGCAGCTCCAGCATCCACCAGCAGATGCGCGTTGATGGTCTGGTGGTCCTCGGTGGCCAGCGGGTACGGGATGAGCAGCGCGGGAAGCGAACGGGCTGCAATCTCCGCGACGCTCGAGGCACCGGCACGCGAGAGCACGCAATCGGCCGCGGCGAGAACCGACCCCATATCGTCGATATAGGGCCTGACCTGCCAGCGCGCCGCTTCCTCATCGGTGAGCGCGAGCGCCTCCACCACGGAATCGTACTCGTCCTTGCCGGTGGAATGCACGATGCGCAGGGATGGACGCGAGAGCAGCTCGTCCTTAAGCGCGCAGACGGCCTGGTTGATGTGGCGGGCTCCCAAACTTCCGCCGAACACCAGCAGGAGCGTCTGGTCGTCGGCGATGCCGAGCTTGGCGCGCCCCTCTTCACGCGAGGCGTCGATGACGCTCCTGCGCACGGGATTGCCCGTGACGACGATGCGCTTGGCCTTGCCGGCGAAAGCCTTCTCTGCCTGCGGGAACGCGATGCACACGGTGTGGGCCTTCTTCGCGGAGGTCTTGTTGGCGAGTCCGGCGACGGAGTTCTGCTCGTGCAGGAGGTACGGCACGCCCTTCTTAGCGCACCAGCGCAGGAGCGGGAGCTCCACGTAGGCGCCGAAGCCGATGGCTACGTCGGGGGCACCGACCTGAGCGAAGTGGGCATCGAGCGCCTTCACGGCCGCCGAGATCTGCCTGAGGGCCGTGAACAGGGTCCAAGGACGCGTGCGATCGAAACCCGAGACCTCGATGGGCACGAGCTCGAATCCCGCCTCGGGGACGAGCGTGGCCTCGAGACGGCGCGTCTGCCCGAAGAAGACGACCTCGTCGCCGCGGCTGCGCAGCTCCTCGGCAAGCGCGAGGGCGGGGTTGACGTGGCCTGCAGTTCCTCCTGCGGCGATGGCGACCTTCATCGGCGTTCCTTCCCCTTGTTCTTCGAACCCCCGCGCAGCCGTTCGGTCGCGGACGGTCCCAGATCGATGCGCGAACGCCCGCTGCCCTGCGAGGAACCGCGGCCGCCCGCACCTCCCTCGACGATGGTGAACGAGCTGCGGGCGAGCTTGGTGGGACGCGCGTCGTAGGCGCCGTCAGCCTCCCGCATGCTGCGCGGAACGGGATCGGAGACGAACGTCTCCTCGTAGTGGCCATCATCCCCGCCATCGTAGCCGGTCCAGCCGTCGTCCACGGGTTCCTCCATCTGCCAACGCTGGCGGGCCTGGTCGTGGACCGTCTCAGGCAGGCGCGAGACGCGCGAGACGGACAGCGTGAGGCCCGAGAGCATGAGGCACGAGATGATGGTGGAGCCGCCGTAGGAGATGAAGGGGACGGGCTTTCCCGTAAGCGGGATCATGCCCAGCACGCCACCCACGTTGACGAAGAGCTGGATGATGATGAGGCCCGTGCAACCTGCTGCGATGAGACGCCCGGCGAGGTCGGGGGCGTTCTTGGCGATCTGAGCCCCGGCCCATCCGAGAAGCGCGAACACGGCAAGCGTTCCGAGCGTTCCCACAAGCCCGAGCTCCTCGCCGATCACAGCGAAGATGAAGTCGTTATAGGCCATGGGCAGATACGAATACTTCTGGCGCGAGAAACCCAGGCCGACGCCGAACAACCCGCCCGAGCCGAAGGCATAGAAACCCTGGATGAGCTGGTAGCCGTCACCGTAATAGTCGCGCCAGGGGTTGAACATGGTGACGATGCGCGCGCGGGAGTAGTCGTCGCGCAGCGACAGGATGAGAAAGCCCACGATGCCGATGCCCGCGACAGCGAGGATGAAGTTGCGCGGCAGACCCGCAAGATAGCCCATCACGAGCAGCGTCGCCGCGAGCACCATCGTGGTGCCCTTGTCGGGCTGCGCGAGGATGAGGACGAGCGGGATGCCCACGCCCGCTGCCATGAGCTTGACGAACTCCTCGAAGGAGATGGAGGCGTCATCGAAATAGCGCTGCGCGAGGTTCGCGGCAGTGAGGATGACCGTTACCTTGGCGAACTCCGAGGGTTGCAGCGAGAAGGAGCCGATGCCGATCCAGCGGGAGGCGCCGTATGCGCCCTGGCCCATGCTCGAGGCGAAGATGGCGAGCAGCATCACAACCGTGACCACCCAGATTGCCGTGAGGAAGTTGGATGACCAGGCATGGTAGTCGATGTTGTAGAGCACGAGGGCCGCGATGGAGCCGATCGCCAGGAAGATAGCCTGGCGCTTGGCGTAGTAGGCGGGGTCGAAGTTGGTAGCAGACGAGATGAGCGAGGTCACCGACGACGCCGAGTAGATCATGAGCAGGCCGAAGAGCGACAGCACGATGACGCAGACGAGGAAGATGAGGCGCGGCGACATGAAGCGCGCGGGAACGCCCAGGATCTGGAGATCCAGCCTCTTGGCTCCCTTGGCGGGTCTGCCCGCCCTCGCCTTCCCGGCGGTATTCGCCGCCTCGGCGTTCTTCTCTGCCTTCTTCCGTGCCATGCGCTACGCCCTGCTCCTCTCGATGAGATCGGCCACGAGCTGCTTGAACACGCGTCCGCGCTGGACGTAGTTGTCGAATTCGTCGAACGACGAGCAGGCAGGCGACAGGAGCACGGCATCGCCGGGCTCGGCGGCTGCAAACGCAACCTGGAGCGCCTCTGCCATATGGGGGGCGTCGAGGATCTCCACCGAGCCCTCCCCCGCCGCGACGGCATCGCGAACGGCCTGCGCGATGCGCGGACCCGCCTCGCCGAAGCACACGGCGGCTTTGCAGATGCGGGCTATGGCGGCGGCCATGGACGTGAGGTCGGTGCCCTTGTCGTGCCCGCCGAGCAGCACGAGGATGCGGCCGGCGGGAAACGCGGTGAGCGCCTTCTCCACGGAGTCGGTGTTGGTGGCCTTGGAGTCGTTGACGAAGCGCACGCCGCCCAGCTCGCCACACGGCTCGATGCGATGCTCGAGCGGAGCGAATGAGGCGAGGCCCGCGCGCACATCCTCGGGCGAGACACCCACGTCGAGGACGAGAGCGGAAGCCGCGAGGGCGTTCTGCACGTTGTGCTCGCCATGGATGGGCAGCTCGTCAACGCGAAGGAGCTCCCGCTCAACGCCGTCGAGGCGCACGATAAGCATGCCGTCGCGCACGAAGGCGGCGCAGGGGGCGTCGGGCTCGCCGTGGACGTCGAGCACGCAGGTGCGCACGCCGCGAGCCTTCAAGCGGCCGATGATGGCGCGGCACCAGGAATCCTCGCGCGAGACAACCGCGAGGTCATCGCCGCCCATATTGGCGAAGACGCGCTCCTTGGCGGCGGCATAGGCCTCCATGGAACCATGCCAGTCCACATGGTCGGGGGTGATGTTGAGCAGGCACGCCGCTCGGGGATGCAGCAGGCGCGTCTCCTCGAGCTGGAAGCTCGAGAGCTCTGCGGCGAACCAGCTGCCCGGCTCGCGACCGGAAACCTCGGCGGACACCGAGTTGCCGATATTGCCGACAAGCTTCACGGAACGGCCGCCCGCCTGGAGCAGCGCTCCCACGAGGGTCGTGGTGGTGGTCTTGCCGTTCGTGCCGGTTACGGCGATCCAGCGCTCGGGGCTCTCGCGCCATGCGAGCTCGGGCTCGCCGATGATCTCGTTGCTTCGGGTAGCGGCTGCGCGGAAGAAGGCGCTTGCGGGCGGGATGCCGGGAGACGCGACGGCGAGGTCGTAGCAGCCCTCGACATCCTCGGTACCGAGAATCACGCGCGCCCCGAGCTCCTCGAGCCTGCGCGTCTCGTCGCTCTCCTTGGATGTGAGTCCGCCGTACACGGTGAGCGAGCTCACACGCCCCTCTGCGAGCAAGCCTGCGAGCAGCGACGCGGCCGAACCGCCGGCGCGACCCAGGCCCAATACGCATACGTCTCCGTAGAAGACCATCGCATGCCCCCTAACCGAGCTGGAAGTACAGGGCGAAGCCGATGGCGGCGAACGCGGCGGAGATGATCCAGAAGCGGATGACGACCTTCGTCTCGCTCCAGCCGAGCTTCTCGAAATGGTGGTGCAGCGGCGCCATGAGGAAGACGCGCTTGCCCGTGCTCTTGAAGCTCACGACCTGGATGATGACGGAGAGCGCCTCGATGATGAAGAGGCCGCCCATGACCAGCGAGGTCACCTCGGTCTTGGTGAGCACGGCGAGGGCGGCGAAGGCGGCGCCGAGCGCCAGAGAGCCCGTGTCGCCCATGAAGATGGTGGCGGGATAGCAGTTGTACCAGAGGAAGCCCAGGCACGCGCCGCCGATGGAGGCGGAGAAGATGGCGAGGCCAAGCTCCTCGTAGCGGAAGGCGACCATGGCCATGACGAGCATGACCACCATGACGCAGCCGCCCGCGAGGCCGTCGAGGCCGTCGGTGAGGTTCACGGCGTTGGAGAGGCCCGCCATGAGCAGGAACACGAAGATGAGGTAGATCCAGGGGATCCTCAGCGATAAGCCGCCCAAGGGAACGGTCGTCGTGAGGATGCCGAGGTCGATGGAGAACCCGCCCGGGAAGGCGATGGTGGGCTCGATATGGCATGCATTCACCGCGTAGAGGCAGAAGATCACCGAGATGGTGATGAGACCCGCCATCTTCTGGCCCGGCGTGAGCCCGAGCGAGCGCTCATGCGCGACCGACTCGATATCGTCGAGCAGTCCCAGCACGCCCGTGAGCACGGTTGCGACGACGGCGAGCACGGAGACGGGGGTCCAATCCACGAGGATCGCGCAGGTGACGAGCATCGAGACCAGGATGACGAGGCCGCCCATGGTGGGCGTGCCCTGCTTGGTGAGATGGCGCTTCGGGCCGTCGGCGCGGATCTGCTGGCCCACGCCTTCGCGCTTCATCAGGCGGATGAAGAGCGGCATGAGCACGATGGTGATGATGCCCGCGATTCCAATGGCCAGAAAGACCTGGTAGGTAGGATATGAGGGATTGCCGATCATGCAAGGACTCCCTTTACAAACGTGTCGAGACCGCTGGCCCGCGAGGCTTTCACGAGCAGCACATCGCCCTCACATAATACGGGAACGAGCGCGTCGAGAGCATCCTGCACGCAATCGAACACCAAAAGAGCGTCCTCCGATGCGCCGACGGTGCGCGCGCCCTCCGCGATGGAGCGTCCGAGCTCGCCGCCGATGCACACGATCATGTCGAGGCCGAGCGCTGCGGCGAATGCGCCCACGCAGGCGTGCATCTGGCGCTCGTCCTCCCCCAGCTCGAGCATCTCGCCGAGCACCGCGTAGCGCCTGCCTGCGCAGGACATCGAGGCGAGCACGGAGAGCGAGGACGCCATGGACGCAGGGCTCGCGTTGTAGCTGTCGTCGATCACGCGCGCACCGCACGCGCAGGTCTTCACGTCGAGGCGCATGGAGCTGAGGCGCATGTTCGCAAGCGCGGCTGCGCCCGCCTGCGCGTCGATGCCCGCGCAACGGCCCAGGGCGAGGGCGAGCATGGCGTCGATGACGGCGCTCTTACCGGGGATGGGAAGGGTCAGCGAGAGACCCGTTCCATCCGAGAAGGAAAGCTCTGCGCAGCTGGTGGCGTCGCTGTTGACGGCGAGCCCCGTCTGGCGCACGTCGTCGTCGGGGTGCGTTCCCACGGTGAGCGTGCGGATGCCGGCGGGAGCGGCGAACGTCTCTGCGATGAAGGACGTGAAGTCGTTGGCGCTCGTGAGGGCGAGGACGGGCTCGATGCCGCAGGCAGGCTCCATGCCGCTGATGATCTCCGCCTTAGCACGGGCGATGTTCTCGCGCGTCTTGAGGTACACGAGATGGCTGACGCCAACATTGGTGATGGCTGCGAGCACGGGGCGCGCGGCGCGCGACATGCGCTCGATCTGGCCCCTGTCGTCCATGCCCATCTCGAGGACGAGCGCCTGAGTGCCCGCAGGGGCGTTGAGCAGCGTGATCGGCATGCCGATGAGGTTGTTGTAGTTGCCCACCGTTGCGTGGGTGGCGTAGCCTGCCGAGAGCACGGCCGCGAGCATGTCCTTGGTGGTGGTCTTGCCCACGGAACCCGTCACGCCCACGACCAGCCATTCGGGATGGCGGGAACGCTCGTAGGAGGCGAGGCGCAGGAGGAACTCCTCGCAGTCGTCATCCTCTGCGCGGAGCAGGGCGCACCCATGCTCGCGTGCGTATGCGAGCGCCTCATCCGATGGGTCGTCGGAGAGGACCACTGCGGCAGCGCCGGCCTCGAGCGCGGAGAGCGCATAGCGGTTGCCATCGCTCCGCTCGCCCTTGAAGGCAACGAAGAGCGCACCGTCCGCCGCCTTGCGCGAATCGATGATGGTCTCGCCGCACACGACGGCGTCGGCGCCCGTGATGAGCTGCGCCGACGTGTGGAGTGCGATTTCAGATGCCGCGATGGGTAGCATGGCCGGTCCCCTATCGATCAGTAGACGGGTTGCACGTTGATGTCGTTCACGGCCTCCTCCATGATGGTGGAGAAGATGTAGGCCGATGAGGCGCTGGCGAGGAAGCTGACGCCGTTCAGGCCGGCGTAGACGAGGACCTCGGGATTGTCGGCGTTGGCGAAGCCGCAGAGCGATGCCGTGAAGTGGGCGCTCGTGTAGCCCTCACCCGAGACGGACTGCTCGCCCGTTCCCGTCTTGCCGGCGATATCGTAGCCGTACACCTGGCCGTTGACGCCGGTGCCGTTCTGCATGACGGCGCGCATGCAGTCGATGGCCATGTCTGCCGCCTCGGCGCTTATGGCCTGCTCGCCCTGTCCCCAATCGACAACCTCTCCACCGCGGGCGATGAGGAAGTGGGGCGTGGTGAGCACGCCGTGGTTCGCGATGGCCCCGTATGCGCGGACAAGCTGCACCATGGGGATGGCGACGCTCTGGCCGAACGACATGAAGCCGCAGGTAGAACCGTCGTACTGGGAGTATGGGGTGACGATGCCCTCCGACTCGCCCGGGAAGTCGATGCCCGTTGCATGGCCGATGCCGAAGGCGTCCATCCCCTCGGCGAACAGCTCGTCGCCGATGATCGACTGAGCGATCATAGCGGTGCCGGTGTTCCAGGAATCCTGGAGTATCTCGCGCACGGTGACCTGCTCGGCATAGGTGCGGGTCCAGTCGTCGAAGACGTAGTCGTCGCCCACGAGCACCGACTCGGGCACGGTGAGGACGGTGGAGGGCGTGACCAGCCCGTTGTTGAAGGCGATCGAGAGCGTGAGCGCCTTGAACACCGAGCCCGGCTCATAGGAGTCGGTCACGAGCTTGAGGCTGAGGCCGGCGGGGTCCGCATGCTCGAGGTCGTTGACGTTGACAAGGGGCGTGGAGCACGCGGCGTAGATCTCTCCGGTATGCGGGTTGGTCACCATGACCGACCCGGAATCCGCATGGTAGATATTCACAGCCTCTGCGATGGTCGCCTCTGCCTTGGCCTGGAGGTTGATGTCGAGGGAGATGACGATATCGGTGCCGTTCTTTGCCTCGGTGATCTGGTAGGCGCCGCCGGCGATGGGGACGCCGCCGATGCCCTCCTCGATGATCATCTGGCCGTTCTCGCCGCGCAGGATGTCATCGTAGTAGTACTCGAGGCCCGTGAGGCCGTCGCCATCGACGCCCACGACGCCCAGGATCTGGCCGCCCACCTCGCCGTACGGGTAGATGCGCTTGGTGTCCTCGAGGTAGTAGATGCCCCTGAGCTCCTCCGCCTCGAGCTCGGACTTGAGCTTCTCGGCAACCTCCATGTCCACCCCGCGCCTGATGTAGACGAACGTGGTGTCGGAGGTGAGGTCGGGCAGGTAATCGTAGACCGTGCCGCCGAGGTTCTGCGCGAGGATCTGGGCTACGCGCGAGGGGTTCTCGATATCGACGGGATTCGCGTAGACGGTCTGGCACTCCACGCTCATCGCGAGCACGTTGCCGTTGCGGTCGTAGATGGTGCCGCGGCGCGCATAGAGGGTCACGACGTTGGTGCGGCGGTCCTCCGCGGCCTGCGAGAGCTCCCGCGCCTGGATCACCTGGAGCCAGATGAGGCGCAGGGCCACTGCGGCGAAGATAACGAGGAAGAGCACCTGGATGATCGAGATGCCATGGTCGAAGCCGCCAGACCCCGAACCACCCGCGCGCGCCGCCCTCCTGCGGTAGCGCGCACGGACGGCCTCGTCGTACGAGGCCTCGGAATAGTTCTGGTTTCGACGGTTTCTATAGTCGTTACGCGCCACGATGCCGGCTCCGCCCTGTTCTACAGGCCGGCTGCCAGCTGCGTTGCGTCAAAGGTGGTGTCGTCCTCTACCTCGGCATCCGCCTCGGGCTCAACCTCAGGTTCAGCCTCAGACTCGGCCTCGATCTCCTCTTCGGAAGCCTCCTCGACTGCCTCTTCCTCGACGGCTTCCTCGGCAAGCTCCTCATCTTCGGCAGTGTCGAGGACGATGACGTCGTAGGATGCCGGGACGACCATGCCGTAGTTCTGGACGGCGATGCGGTCGATGCGGCCGGCGCTGGACATAAGGGAACGCTCAACGCGGAGGTTGTCGTTGTTGGTGATGAAGTCGGAGATCTGCTCGCGCATCTCGGCGTTGGCGCTGAGCTGGGCGACGGTCATCGAGGTGAGGGCCACGCGGAGCGAGCCGAGGACGAAGAGCAGGACCGCTGCTGCGACGACCATCTTCACACGTGCAAGGAACTCGGATGAGACGCCGGCGCGGACGCGGGCATCGAGGCCTCCGCCCGAGACGACCTCGAACGAGGGCTGCGACTCGGTGCTCCGCGCGGGGCGGGTCCTGGTCACCTCCTCATATTCGAGTGCTTCTGAGCCGTACATGTTCATCGTCGTTCCTTGTTCGTGTGTCTTCCGGTGGTGCTGCGAAGGTGGTGCGTTTGGAGTGCGTTGTGGTTCGTGCGTGCTTCGTTTGTGGTGCCTGGACGGGTTTCCCCGTCTGTGCCGTGGTTGGGGCGCGGCCTAGAGCTTCACGGCCACGCGCATGAGGGCGCTTCGTGCCCTCGGGTTGGCGTCCACCTCGTCCGCGCCGGCCGTGAGGGCCTTGCGCGTGCGCACGTGGACTATCGGTACGTTCCCGCAGACGCACACCGGGAAGTCCGGCGGGCAGGTGCAGCCCTTGGACATCTCGGAGAAGATGTGCGACACGATGCGATCCTCGAGGGAGTGGTAGGAGATGACGCAGATGCGCCCTCCCGGATTAGCCCAGCGAAGTGCTGCGTTGAGACCCTTCTCAAGTGCATCGAGCTCATGGTTGACCTCGATGCGCAGGGCCTGGAATGTTCTTCTCGCTGGGTGCCCTCCGGACCTCCGGGCTGCCGCCGGTATGGCGCTCTTGACGAGCTCTGCCAGCTGCAGCGTGGTTGTGATGGGCGTTCTGCTCCGCGCGGATACGATTCTGGCTGCGATGCGCGGAGCATGACGCTCATCTCCAAACATGCGCAGGATTCGGATGAGGTCGGCTTCGGTGTAGTGGTTTATGACCTCTGCTGCGGTTAGGGTGTTGTTCTCCGAATCCATCCGCATGTCTAAGGGGGCGTCCTCGTGGTATGAGAAGCCCCTTTCCGGAATATCGAGTTGCGGCGATGAGACGCCCAGGTCGAACAGGAAGCAGTCGACGCCGGGGATCTCCGCCGTGACGAGAAGGTCGTCCATCTGGGAGAAGTTCCCCTTCAGGACGAGGGTTTCCGCCTCGGGAGCCTCTTCTGCAAGGCGCTTGGACGCTGCAGCGAGTGCCATGTCATCCTGGTCGATGCCGATCAGGAGCCCGTCTGGCGCAATCCTCCTCGCCAGTTCCACCGAGTGCCCGGCCCCTCCGAGGGTGCAGTCGCAGACGACCTCCCCCACCTTGGGATCCAGCTCGGCGAGAACCTGCGAAAGCATCACGGGTACGTGCCGATATTCAGCTGTCAAGTTGCCCACGCCGGCCTACTCGTTGAACAGGAGGGCTGCGAAGTCCTCGTCGGTGAGCGCGGCCTGCTTCTCCTCCCACGTGTTCGCGTTCCAGACCTCGAAGTGGTCGGTGTTGCCCACCACAACCACCTCGCGGCCGAGCATTTCGTGCACCTTGGCGCTCATCTTGGACAGGCTGACACGACCGGCCGAGTCGACATCGGTCATGACGGTCTGCGCGTTGATGGCACGGCGGAGCGCGTCCTGCCTGCGGTCACGCGGATCGAATCCGCCGGGGAACAGGGAATCGACGTAATTCTTATGCTCCTCGGGCGTGAAGCCGTACACGCAATCCAGCACCTTGACGAGATAGACGGTGCCTTCGATCTGGCGGCGGAAATCGGCGGGGAGGGTGAGACGCTGCTTGGCATCCAGATTGTGCTGGTAGGTGCCGGTCAGGTACATCCTCTCCTCCTTCCTTCGCATACCTCGTCCATGAGCAGAATTGCACGCCATCTACTATAGCGGTTTTCTGCGACATTTCACGACATTTTTCCCCATTTCCCCACTTTTTTGGCGAAGGACATGGGATACCGTGCGAATGGTGATTGGGGGTATACCAGATGTTGCGGGAACGGGTGTTCGCGGCACAATCGCGATGTTGAGTTGTGGTCACGTTATTGACCGCAACCGTATGTTTTCTGGAGTTGCGGCGAGACACCTACACATGCGCACGCGGGTGGGCGGCGAGATAGGCCATGCGCACATGGGTGCGGTCGATGTGGGTATAGAGCTGCGTGGTGGCGATGTTGGCGTGGCCGAGAATCTCCTGGACGATGCGCAGGTCCGCTCCACCCTCCAGCATATGGGTGGCGAAACTGTGGCGCAGCGTGTGGGGATGGAGCCCCTCGATGCCGACAAGCCGGCCGTATTTCTCGCAGATGGCATGCACCGATTGGCGCGTGATACGCCCACCCCGCGCATTGAGGAACACCGCACCCGAGAGCCGCTTGCCCACAAGCTGCGGCCTCCAGCGCACGAGATAGTCCCCCAGCGCCGCGGCGGCGCTTCCCATGATGGGCACCACGCGCTCCTTCGACCCCTTGCCGAACACGCGCAGCATCTCGTCATCGAGATAGACCTCGCGCTGGTCGAGCCCGCACAGCTCCGAGACGCGCAGCCCGCATCCGTAGAGCACCTCGAGGATGGCGCGATCGCGCTGGTCGGTGGCGGTCTCGCGGAAGGTCTGTTCGAGCAGGGCGCGCGCCTGCTCGATGGAGAGCACCTCGGGAAGGTGCTTGGGTTTCGCGGGCAGCGGCAGGTCGGCCGTGGGATGGTTCGCCGTGATCTGGTCGGCCACCATGAAGCGGTGGAATCCCTTGATCGCCGAGACGGCGCGCTCCACCGACGTGGGCGCAAGGCCCACGCCCGCAAGCGCGGAGATATGGTCCTCGATGAGCGAACGCGTGACGTCCTCGGGGCGCTTCACCCCGGCGTCGGCGAGAAACGCGAGGTAGCGGTCGAGATCGCGGCCGTAACCCTCAACGGTATTGGGGGACGAGCCCCGCTCGATGGCGAGGTAGTCCATGTACTCGCGCTTCGCCCGCGCCAGATCCACCGAGCGCTCCTAGCTCTCCACCTTCTCCGGCCCCACGCCGGCATCGGAGAGGACCGGCACGCCCACCACATGCAGGTCGCGCCTGTTGCGCCCCTCGTGGCGCGCGATGGCAGCCCGCACGAACTCGCGGAAGAGAGGAGCGGGCTCGTTGGGCCTGCTCTTGAACTCCGGATGCGCCTGCGTGGCAACGAACCAGGGATGGTCCTCCTCTGCCAACTCTACCACCTCGACGAGCGACCCGTCGGGAGAAGTGCCGCTCACCTTGAGGCCCGCACCCTCGAGCGCCTCGCGGTAGTCGTTGTTGAACTCGTAGCGATGGCGGTGGCGCTCCGAAATCCGCGTGCAACCGTACGCCTCAGCGGCAAGGGTTCCCTCCTCGAGCACGCAGGGATAGGCGCCGAGCCGCATGGTTGCGCCCTTGTCGGCAATGCCGCGCTGCTCGGGCATGAGGTCGATCACGGGGTAGGTGCAGCTGGGCTCGAATTCGGTGGACGTAGCGCCCTCCATCCCGCAGACGCTCCGCGCGAACTCCGCCACAGCCACCTGCATACCGAGGCAGACGCCCAGATAGGGCACCTTGCGCGTGCGCGCATAACCCGCGGCGGCAATCTTTCCCTCGATGCCGCGGATGCCGAACCCGCCGGGCACGAGGATGCCGTCGTAGCGCCCGAGCACCTCCCCTACCTGCGAGGGATCGAGGTTCTCGCCGTCGACGAGCTCCACCTCCACGTGGCGGCCGTAGTAGACGCCCGAATGGTGGAGCGCCTCGATGACCGAGAGGTACGCGTCGGGTAGCTGCGTGTACTTGCCCACGACGCCGATGCGCGTGATGTCGGAGAGCGCGTTCGCCTCGTGGAGCGCGCCGGTGAACGAGTACCACGGGCTCATGTCGCGCATGCGCGGCTCGAGGCCGAGCAGCTCGCACACCTTGCGGTCGAAGCCCTGGTCGGCAAGGTGGCGCGGCACGTCGTAGATGGACGGGCAGTCGAGGTTCTGGAACACGCAGCTCTCGTCCACATCGCAGAAGCCTGCGAGCTTGGCACGCACAGCGGGCTCCATCTCGTGGTCGCTGCGGCAGACGATGATCTCGGGCTGGATGCCCATGGAGCGCAGCTCCTTCACGGAATGCTGCGTGGGCTTGGTCTTGATCTCGTGGGCGGCGGCTATATAGGGAACGAGGCTCACATGGATGGCGATCGTCTCACCCGGGCCCTTCTCCTTGCGGAACTGGCGCATGGCCTCGATGAAGGGTTGCCCCTCGATATCGCCCACAGTACCGCCTATCTCGGTGATCACCACGTCGGCGCCCGTCTCCTCAGCGGCGGCGAAGCGCGCCTTGATCTCGTTCGTGACGTGCGGGATCACCTGGACGGTGCCGCCGAGGAAGTCACCCGCGCGCTCGCGCGAGATGAGCGTCTGGTAGATGAGGCCGCTCGTGAAGTTCGAGTCGGCGTTGAGGCTCTCGTTTATGAAGCGCTCGTAGTGGCCCAGATCGAGGTCGGTCTCCTTGCCATCGTCGGTGACGAAGACCTCGCCATGCTGGAAGGGGCTCATGGTTCCAGGGTCGACGTTGAGGTAGGGGTCGGCCTTCTGCATCATCACCTTGTAGCCGCGCGCCTTGAGCAGGCGCCCCAGCGATGCAGCCGTAATGCCCTTGCCGAGCGCCGAGACGACGCCGCCCGTGACGAAGATATGCTTTGACATGATGGCCTCCCGTAGAAGCAACGTGCGTTCCCTACGGGATTCCATTGTAACACGTATTGCTTTTACGAGATTTGATAATTCTTTCCGTCGTGCAGTTGCCAACTTCTCTACGGCAGAAATCCGCAGTGAGAAAAGCTAGGCGAGCATCTCGCGAGCATGCGCGAGCGATGCCTCGGTTGCATCACCGGAGAGCATACGCGCGATCTCGTGCACGCGCTCCTCCCCCGCCACCTCGCGGATGACGGTCTCCGGCATGTCGTCACCGGTCTTCTGGACCACATAGTGCCGCTCGGCACGCGCGGCAACCTGCGCGAGGTGCGTCACCACAAGCACCTGGTGCGTGCGCGCGAGGTCGGCCAGCACCGTGGCAAGCGCCACGGCCGTGGCTCCTCCCACGCCCGCATCCACCTCGTCGAAGACAAGCGTATCAACGGCATCTGCAGCACCAAGGACCACCTTGGCGGCAAGCATCACGCGGCTGATCTCGCCTCCCGAAGCGATGCGCTTGAGCGGGCGGGCGGCCATTCCTGCCGCAGGCCGATACAGAAGCTCCACGCGCGACGGGCCCGCTGCAGTCCACTGGGAGCGCGGCAGGGGCTCGAAGGAGAGCTCCACCTCCGCCGAACCCATCTCAAGACGCGCCATCTGCTTGGAGATGGACGAGCAGAGCTCCGGTGCGGCCTCCTTGCGCACGCGGTCGAGGGCGGCGGCGGCATCTGCAAGGGCCTTCTCCGCTGCATCGACGGCCTCTCTGGCGGCGCGCTCGCGCTCTCCCCCATCCATGTGCGCGGCAACCACGGCCTCTGCAGCCGCCTTGCGCTCGAACACGCGCTCCATGCCGGGGCCGAAGCTCCTCAGAAGCCCCTGGAAGGCGGAGTAGCGCATCTGCATGCGCACGAGCTCCTCCTCGTCGATGTCCATGCGATCGCAATAGCTGCGCAGGTCGCGGGCCACATCCTCGATGGTGGCGATGGCATCGTCGAGGGTATCGGCGTATGCGCCGAGGTTCTTATCGTGGATGGAGGCGGCTTCGAGCAGGCGATGGGCCTCGCCCACGATATCGAGCGCACCCTCATCGCCCGAGAGCGCCTCGCACGCCGCCTCGGCATTCTGGAGGAGCTGCTCTGCATGCTCGGCGATGGGCAGCGCCTCGCGGAGCTCCTCGTACTCCCCCTCGCGCGGATTCACCTCGCCGATGCGCCTCAGCACGAACTCGGCGTCGGCCAGGCGCTCGTCGCTCGCGTGCATGAGCGCACGAACCTCCTCAAGCTCCTCAGCAGCAGCGCGCGCATGGTCGAGAGCCGCACGATACGCAGCAAGCGCTTCGGAAGCCGCATCTCCTGCCCAGGCGTCCACAAGCTCAACGTGCGTCGCAGGCGAGAGAAGCCGCTGATGCTCGTGCTGTCCGCAGAGGTCGACCGTCGACCCGATGCGCTCCGCCAGCTCGCGGACGCTTGCCAGCGAGCCGTCGATGGTTGCCCGCCCACGCCCGTCCGCAGAGAGGCGGCGGCGCACCACCGTTCCATCAAGGTCATCGGGACCCGTATAGAACAGGGCCTCCACCTCGAGGGCGTCCGCTCCCTCGCGCACGCTCGTCGCATCGGCGCGCTCGCCCACGGCGAGCTTCACCGCCGAGAGGAGCGCCGTCTTGCCCGTGCCCGTCTCGCCCGTGAGAACCGTGAGGCCGTCTGCGGGCTCGATGGAGGCATCGTGGATAAGCGCCACGTCGCGTGCATGCAGCGAGGCGAGCATCACTTACCGCCTGTCTTTCCGTAGAACACGCGGGAAACCGACTGGTAGAAGCTCTGCGAGGAACGGTCGAGCAGCAGGATGTCGCCGGGGCCGCGGCGCACAGATGCGTGCATGCCCTCGAAACCCTCGTTGCCGTTCTCCTCGCCCAAAGGCTGGCCATCAGCGAAGAAATGGCGCTTTACGGGGCGTTCGGGGCTCATGGTG
>CAMZCV010000003.1 GCA_947305035.1 uncultured Coriobacteriales bacterium
GGGCTCGATGCCCGCCTCCTGCCCTGCGTAGATGAGCGTTGCGCCCTTGAGGAAGAAGATGAACGCCGTGAGGTTCTCGAGCGAAAGCCCGCGCCCGAGACGTGCGGCAATGCGGTCGGTGTCGTGGTTCTCGAGGTAGCGCAGCTTGTTGAACCCGCGCGGGTAGACGCACTCCTGGAAATCGACGAGGTCGAGGTAGTGGGAGAGCGGTGCCTTGCCCGCGAGCCAGTTGTCGAAGACGGTCTGGATGTCGTAGGCGTACTCGATATCGAACGCCGCGAAGGTCTCGGTATCGGTGGCGCTGTAGAGCCCGCGCCTGCGCATCTCGGCACCGAACTCGCGATGCACCGTCTCGGCGAGCCAAATGCATCCGGGGCGGACCTTCTCGACCTCTGCGCGCGCACGCTCCCAGAACTCCACGGGCACGAAGCACGCCACATCGCAGCGGAAGCCGTCCACGTAGCGTGCCCAGAAGCAGAGCGACTCGATCTGGTAGTCCCAGAGCGCGGGGTCGGCGAAGTAGTCGAGGTCGATGATGTCGGTCCAGTCGCCCACATGGTTTCCGGGGTTTCCGTCGGGCTTCCTGTAGAACCACTCGGGGTGCGTCTCCCACAGCACCGAGTCGGGCGAGGTGTGGTTGTAGACCACGTCGATCAGGCACTTCATGCCCTGCTCGTGGATGGCGTCGACGAGCGCCTCGAAGTCCTCGAGCGTGCCGTATTCGGGGTTGATGGCGCGGTAGTCCCGGTTTGCGTAGGGGCTGCCGAGCGAGCCCTTGCGGGCTTTCTCGCCAATAGGGTGGATGGGCATGAGCCAGATGGCATCCGTGCCGAGCTCGCGGATGCGCGGGAGGTCGGGGATGAGCGCGCGGAACGTGCCCTCGGGCGTGTGATTGCGCACGAAGACCGAGTAGATGACGGCCTGCTGGAGGCTCTTGTTGATGACGTGCGGCATGGCTGCTCCTTCCTCGCTTCCCATCCCATTGTGACACAGCCCAAGCCGATGCCTGCAACCGATCGGCGGTCAGAATACGACCGTTTGCCGGACATGCGGAACCGTTCGCCGAGCAACGCGGATGCGGTTTTTGACAGCACGCGCGTGAACAGGGCATTATTCTTTCGGAACCGTTTCCAGTAGCGTTTCCAGTAACGTTTCCAGTAACGTTTCCGATCCAGCGGTTTCCAGGGGAACAAGAAGGAGTCCATGGCGACCATCAAGGACATCGCAGCCTATTGCAATGTTGCCGTAAGCACCGTCTCGCGTGCACTCAATGATCATCCCGACGTGAGCGCCGAAACGCGTCGGAAGGTGCTCGACGCCGTCCATAGCCTCCACTACGTTCCCAACAACGCGGCGCGCGACCTCGTGCTTCCCCAGAGCGATTCCATCGGCCTCGTGGTGCGCGGTGCCGAGAACCCCTTCTTCACGCCCATCATCCGCGCAGTCGAGAAGGCGTGCGAGGACCGGGGCTACACGATGGTGCTCCACCAGATTCCCGCCGGTGGAGACGAGGTGGGGGAGGGTGCGCGCCTCGTCCAGTCCAAGCGCCTCCGCGGCCTCATCATGCTCGGCGGACGCTACGACTACACGAGCGACGATGTCTCGGCGATCGGGGTTCCGTTCGTGTGCTGCACCTACACCAACCATTTCGGCGACCTCGATGCAGGTTCGTTCTCGTCCGTCTCGATCGACGACAAGGCCGAGGCGTATCGCGCCGTCAAGCAGCTCATCGACAACGGCCACACCAAGATCGCGATTCTCCTTGACTCGAAGACCGACCGCTCCATCAGCGAGCGCCGTTTCTGCGGATACTGCGAAGCGCTCGCCGACGCCGGCATCTCCCTTGACGAGGGGCTTGCGTGCGAGACGGTCGAGTTCAACATGGGGGCCGCGTTCGCGTGCGTCGAGCGCTTCATCGCGGAGCGCCCCGACATCACGGCGATCTTCTCCGTGGCAGACACGATGGCGATCGCGGCGATGAAGGCCATCGCCAACGCCGGCCGCGCAATTCCCGACGACATCTCGATCATCTCCATCGACGGCATCGAGATGTCGCTCTACACCGTGCCCACGCTCACCACGCTCGTCCAGCCCAAGGCGCTCATCGGTGAGAAGGCAGTCGAGATCCTGGTTGATGTGCTGGACAACGGCGGAAAGACCCGCCACGTCCGGCTTGAGACAACCCTGAGGCCCGGGGGTACCGTGGGCCGCGTACATTCCGTGGACTTGGCGTGAAGGACGCTGAGCAAAGACAGGAGGAGTAAGTATGAGCACCAACCTTTCTCGTAGGGCCTTCCTCGGCACCACCGGCCTCATGGCCGCAAGCCTCGCCGCATGCGGCGGCGGCAACGGCGGCGGCGAGGGCGGCGACGAGGGCGGCGACGCCGCAGCGACCGGCAGCGTGTACTGGCTGAACTTCAAGCCCGAGCTGGATGAGACCGTCCAGTCTCTCGCCAAGAAGTACACCGAGACCACCGGCGTGCCCGTGAAGGCCGTCACCGCCGCTTCCGGCACCTATCAGCAGACCCTGCTCTCCGAGATGGATAAGTCCGAGGCCCCGACCCTCTTCGTCATCGGCAACGCCGCCGGTGTCCAGGAGTGGGGCGACTACGCGATGGACCTCAAGGGCACCGCTATCGAGTCCGAGCTGGCCACCGACGCCTACAACCTGTATGACGACAACGGCAAGCTCGTCTCCATGGGCTACTGCTACGAGTGCTACGGCATCGTCGCCAACGCCGACCTCATCGCCAAGGCCGGCCACGACATCGCCGACATCAAGGACTTCGAGAGCCTGAAGGCCGTCGCCGAGGACATCCACGCCCGCGCTGCCGAGCTCGGCTTCGACGCCTTCGTCGCCACCGACATGGACGATAGCTCCAGCTGGCGCGTCACCGGCCACCTCGCCAACCTCGTGTACTACTACGAGGAGCAGGATCAGGGCCAGTTCGACTCCACCACCTCCTCGATCTCCGACAAGTACCTCCCGAACTACAAGAACATCTACGATCTGATGATCAACAACTCCTGCACCGAGCCCACCGCGCTCGCCACCGGCGGCCATGATCCCGCGAACCAGTTCTCCACGGGCCAGGCCTGCTTCTTCCTGACCGGCTCCTGGGACTACGCCGGCCTCTCCGAGGCTCAGCCCAGCGTCAAGATGCTCCCGTACTACTGCGGTGTCGCCGGTGAGGAGAAGGCCGGCCTCAACTGCGGTACCGAGAACTGCTGGGCCATCAACGCCAACGCCTCCGACGCCGACAAGCAGGCCACGATGGACTTCATGGTCTGGCTGGTCTCCGACCCCGAGGCCTCCGGCGCCCTCGTCGAGCAGCTCGGCATCCTGCCGTACAAGAACGCCGTTCCTTCCACGAACGGCTTCCTGAACGACGCCGCCGCCTACACCGACAACGGCTGCTACGTCATGGACTGGGCCACCAACTACCAGCCCAACGTCGACCAGTACCGTGCCGCCCTGGTCTCCGCGCTGAACGCCTACAACGCCGACCAGTCCGACGCCAACTGGGCCGCCGTCAAGACCGCCTTCGTCGATGGCTGGGCAACCCAGTGGGCCGCTGCCAACGCATAAGCTGGCATATCAGACCATCACGTTGATGGGGCGGGCGGATCACCGTCCGCCCCATCTCCTTACACACCCTCTTCAGTGCACGGAAAGGAGTTGAAACAAGCGTGGTATCCAGAAACTCCATCAGGACGACGACCCGCAAATGGTCGTGGCTGTTCATCGGCCCTGTCGTGGCAGCGTTCATCATCGGCTTCGTGTGGCCGTTCTTCCAGGGCATCTATCTGTCGTTCTGCAAGTTCAAGACCATCTCGAGCGCCGAGTTCATCGGTCTCGGGAACTACGGCAAGGCCCTCGCCGACGTGAGCTTCCAGCATTCGTTCTGGTACACCGCCCTCACCGCCGTGGTGAGCCTCGTGCTCATCAACGTGCTGGCGTTCATGGTCGCCTACCTGCTCACGCAGAACCTCAAGGGCTCCAACATCTTCCGTACGGTGTTCTTCATGCCCAACCTCATCGGCGGCATCGTGCTCGGCTACATCTGGTCGATGATCTTCGACGGCATCCTCAGCGCCTACAACACGTCGATCCTGCTCAACACCACCTACGGCTTCTGGGGCCTGATCATCCTCATGTGCTGGCAGCAGGTCGGCTATATGATGATCATCTACATCGCAGGCCTGCAGGCCGTCCCGGAGGACATGCTCGAAGCTGCGAAGATCGACGGCGCGAACAAGTGGCAGACCCTCTTCCAGGTCACCATCCCCAACGTCATGCCGTCCATCACCATCTGCATGTTCCTCTCGCTGACCAACGGCTTCAAGCTGTTCGACCAGAACCTCGCGCTCACGGGCGGCCTCCCCTACATCATCAACCCTGACGGCTCCACCGTGAACACCACCGAGATGCTGGCCCTCAACATCTACAACACCTTCTACACATCGGGCGCCGCCTCGCGTGGCGTGGCCCAGGCCAAGGCCGTGCTCTTCTTCATCCTGGTCGCCGGTCTCGGACTGGCCCAGCTCGCCTACACCCGCAAGAGGGAGGTGCAGCAGTAATGGCAACCAAGGAACAGACCCTCGCGACCGAGCGCCGCACCAAGACCATCCTGTCCGTGGTGCTCGCCATCATCTGCGTCATCTACTGCCTGCCCGTCGTGGCCGTCGTCATCAACTCGTTCAAGGGCAACACCTTCGTCAAGACCGATACGTTCGCCCTTCCCAACGAGCAGAGCTTCGTCGGCTTCGACAACTTCATCAAGGGCATGACGTTCGGCAACTACCCGTTCGCCAATTCCGTCCTGTACAGCGCGATCATCACCGTGCTTTCCACCGCCCTCATCCTGATCTTCTGCTCGATGGCGGCCTGGTACATCGCACGCGTCGACTCCATCTTCTGCAAGATCGTCTACTTCCTGTGCGTCTTCTCGATGGTCGTGCCGTTCCAGATGGTCATGTTCACCCTCTCCAAGACGGCCGACACCCTGAAGCTCAACACCCCGTGGACCATCCCCATCGTCTACCTGGGCTTCGGAGCGGGCTTGGCGATCTTCATGTTCGTGGGCTTCGTCAAGTCGATCCCGCTTGAGATCGAGGAAGCGGCCGCCATCGACGGTTGCGGTCCCGTCCGCACCTTCTTCGAGGTCGTGCTTCCCATGCTCAAGCCCACGCTCATCTCGGTGGGCATCCTCGAGATCATGTGGGTGTGGAACGACTACCTGCTGCCGGTGCTCGTGCTCGACATCAACAAGTACCGCACGATCCCCATCCACATCCAGTACCTCAAGGGCAGCTACGGCACGGTTGACCTGGGCGCGACGATGGCACTCATCCTGCTGTCGATCATTCCGGTCATCATCTTCTACCTCGCGTGCCAGAAGCACATCATCAAGGGCGTCGCTGCAGGCGCTGTGAAGGGCTAGGTCATGGACCGTTCTGCCGGAATAATCCTCCCCATCTACGCGCTGCCGTCCCCGTACGGGATCGGCACGATGGGACAGGCCGCCCTCGACTTCGTGGATTTCCTCGCCGAGGCCGGGCAGGCCTGGTGGCAGGTGCTCCCGATCGGCCCCACGTCGTTCGGCGACTCTCCCTACCAGAGCCCGTCGACCTTCGCGGGCAACCCCAACTTCATCGACCTCGACATGCTGGTCGATGACGGGTTGCTGCTGCAGGACGAGGTGGACGCCGTGACGTGGTGCGACGACCCCGCGCGCGTCGACTACGAGCTTCTCTTCCGCGAGCGCCCGGCCATCCTGCGCAAGGCGTATCTGCGCGGTTGGAAGCGCGACGAGGAGAAGGTCGCCGCGTTCGCGGCGGACAACGCCGGCTGGCTGGATGACTATGCGCTGTTCATGGCCGTGAAGCGCCATTTCGGCATGGGCTCGTGGACCGAGTGGCCCGATGAGGACATCCGCCTCCACAGGCCCCAGGCCGTCGCGGAATACCGCGAGAAGCTTGCAGACGAGGTGCGCTTCAACGAGTACGTGCAGTATCTCTTCTACGCGCAGTGGGACGCGCTGCACGCCTATGCCCGCAAGAAGGGCGTCAAGCTGATGGGCGACCTGCCCATCTACGTGGCGCTCGACTCCGCGGACGTCTGGGCCAACCCCAGCGACTTCATGCTCGACAAGCGCAACATGCCCACCGAGGTCGCGGGCGTCCCGCCCGACGCCTTCACCGCCGAAGGCCAGCTCTGGGGCAACCCCCTCTATGACTACCAGGCCATGGAGGCCGACGGCTTCGGTTGGTGGATCAGGCGCATCGCGGGTGCCGAGAAGCTCTACGACATGATCCGCATCGATCACTTCCGCGGATTCGAGAGCTTCTGGGCGGTTCCCGTGGACGAGAAGACCGCACGCAACGGGCGCTGGGTCAAGGGCCCCGGCATGAAGCTCGTGGGAACGCTGCTCAGGTGGTTCCCGCAGCTCAGCTTCATCGCCGAGGACCTGGGTTACGCCACGCCCGAGGTGGCGCAGCTCCTCGCCGACTCCGGCCTGCCCGGCATGAAGGTGCTCGAATTCGCCTTCGACTCGCGCGACACGTCCGGCAACTCCTATCAGCCCCACAACTACGGGCGCAACTGCGCCTGCTACGTGGGCACGCACGACAACGACACGATCGCGGGCTGGCTCGAGAGCGCCGATCCCGCGGATATCGACGTCGCCGTGAAGTACCTCGGCCTCAACAGGCGCGAGGGTTACGCATGGGGCTTCATCCGCGGCGGCATGGCGAGCGCGGCAGACCTGTTCGTGGCGCAGATGCAGGATTATCTCGAGCTGGGCGGAGACGCCCGGACCAATACCCCCGGCACGTCAGGAAACAACTGGCAGTGGCGCATGCTGCCCGGGCAGGCGACGCCTGCGCTGGCCAAGCGCATCGCCACGATGACTAAGATGTATGGAAGGAGTGCTCGATAACTATGGCTGAAGTTATCCTCAAGCACATTAAGAAGGTGTATCCCAACACCGAGAAGAAAGTTAAGAAGAAGGGCGCAGAGCCGGAGAAAAAGCATAATCTGCAGATTACCGACGAGGGCATCCTCGCCGTCCCCGACTTCAACCTCGAGATCGCCGATCGCGAGTTCGTGGTCTTCGTCGGCCCGTCGGGCTGCGGCAAGTCCACCACGCTGCGCATGATCGCCGGCCTGGAGGAGATCTCCGGCGGCGAGCTCTACATCGACGGCAAGCTCATGAACGACGTCGCGCCGAAGGACCGCGACATCGCCATGGTCTTCCAGAGCTACGCGCTGTACCCGCACATGACCGTGCGCGACAACATGGCGTTCCCGCTCAAGCTCCGTGGCTATGCCAAGGACGAGATCGACCGCAAGGTCAACGAGGCAGCCGAGACCCTCGGCATCACCCAGTTCCTCGACCGCAAGCCCAAGGCCCTCTCCGGCGGCCAGCGCCAGCGCGTCGCCATCGGCCGCGCCATCGTGCGCGAGCCCAAGGTCCTGCTCATGGACGAGCCGCTCTCCAACCTCGACGCCAAGCTCCGCAACCAGATGCGCGCCGAGATCATCAAGCTCCGCGAGCGCATCAACACCACGTTCGTGTACGTCACGCATGACCAGACCGAGGCCATGACGCTCGGCGACCGCATCGTCATCATGAAGGACGGCGTCACCCAGCAGGTCGGCACCCCGCAGGAGGTCTTCGAGCACCCGGCGAACCTCTTCGTGTCGGGCTTCATCGGCGTCCCGCAGATGAACTACTTCGACGCCGAGCTCGTGCGCGATGGCGACAAGTTCACGGTCGAGGTCGGCGGCATCACCATCGAGCCGAGCGCCGAGAAGCAGGCGCGCCTGCTCGAGCATGACGTGCAGTCCCAGCCCATCACGCTGGGCATCCGCCCCGAGCACGTGTCGCTCGTGGACGCCGGCGAGAAGACTCTCTCCGGTACCGTCGACGTGTCCGAGATGATGGGCTCGTCCGTGCACCTGCACCTCAACTCGCTCGGCCAGGACGTCATCGTCATCGTCCAGACCACCGATATCGACAGGGAGCGCAGGAGCGAGCTGAAGGCCGGCCATGAGCTCTCGTTCACCTTCAGCGGCGAGCTTGTCCACATGTTCTCCAAGGAGGACGAGCACAACCTCGAGTTCTAAGCACGTTTCCAACGAGAGACTGACTCCTGTCTCTCTTCCTTCCGGATGGGGCCGTACCTTCGGGTGCGGTCCCATCTGTCTGCGTGACGATTCTCCTCGTAGGACTTTTGTCATCGAAAAGCTGACAAAAGTCCTACGAGGAGAATCGTCACGCGAGGAGGACCGTCATTCTTAATCTTTCCTTCATGTTCGACTCATGTGGGTTGGGTATACCTATAACCAGCGCAGGCGAGAGGCGCCTGCAGGGACTCCACGGAAAGGAGACCGCGATGATCACGATGTTCGTTATCGGCATGCTCGCCCTTTCGATCGGCCTCCGCGCCGTCGGGTTCGCGATGCGCTGCCTCGGAGGCGCCATGCGCCTGTTCTTCAGCCTGTTCGGCATCCTGCTTATGCCGCTCTGCCTGCTCTGCTCGCTCGCTTGGGGCTTGGGCAGCATCGTCCTCCCCATCTTGGGAATCCTCTTCGTGCTGCAGCTGGTGTTTCCCGAGCAGGTTGCGTAGCAAACCGCAAACAAGCCTCTGACTTGCGCCTCGCAACTGCGGGGCGCTTTTTGGTTGCGTCGGAAAATGGCCAAATTGCAGCCGTTGGTTGGTGGATTGGGGCCATGCGCTACCATACTGTAGATGGTGCCGGCAAGCAGACAGGCATCAACAGAAAGGCACGACCATGAGCTTCCGCGACAACCTCCAGCACCTCCGCGCCACGCGCAACATGACCCAGGAACAGCTCGCCATGCTGGTGGGCGTCTCCCGCCAGTCCGTCACCAAGTGGGAGGCCGAGCGCGCCTACCCCGAGATGGACAAGCTTATCAAACTCACGCAGATCTTCGATTGCACCCTCGACGAGCTCGTCTCGGGCGATCTTACGGGACGTGCGAAGGAGCCCGAGAAGGCGATTCCCGCCACCGCCGCGCTCGCCGACATCACAGGCTACGACGAGCAGCAGATCAAGTTCGCGAACCGCATCGCGACGGGCGTGGCCCTCATCCTTCTCGGCCTCACCTTCGCCTCGCTGTTCGACGGGGTCGAGTTCGGGCCGCTTCCCGCAGAGGCGCTTCCGGTGGGCTCCCTGTTCGCAGGCATCATCGCAGGCATCTCGTTCATCATCCCCGCGTGCATGGACGACACCGCTTTCAAGCGTGCTCACCCCTTCGTGGAGAACTTCTACACCGCCGAGCAGGAGCAGAAGGCCAGGCATGAGTTCGGCATCCAGCTCACCGTGGGTATCGCCATCGTGCTCGCCGGCGTCGCCTCGGGCTCGCTGGGCGACAACCGTTATATCCATGCGCTCTTCTTCGCCTGCATCACGGTGGGAGTCTTCGTCCTCGTGCGCGGCGGTCTCAGGGCGGCTCGCATCGACGTGGAGGAGTACAACATCGAGGCCCTCTCCGAGCTTACCGAGGAGGAGGTTGCCTCCATCGTGGGCGAGGAGCGCGCCGCACAGGTGCTCGCCAGGACGCGCCGCAGCAAGCTCGTGGGCGTGGCCTGCGGCATCATCATGATCCTCGCCACGATCGTGGGCCTCTGCCTGATGTTCTACGGCGAGCCGTTCTATTGGATGGCATGGCTCGTGGGCGGGCTGCTCTGCGGTGTCGCCGCCCTCATCCCTGCGCTGGTCTCGTCGCTCGCAAAGGTGCAGTAGACCGCGGGCCGACGCAAGATTCCTGCAAGTTGTCCGGCCTTTCGGGTATACTCTCCATACGCCGCGCACCGCACGGTATGAACCTTGACAGTTGCATGGTGGTAGCTTGCCAACTCTTGGCAGCCTGCCCCTGCTCCTATGGGGGCGACTGGTTTCGACAGGGTGTGTTTGAGATGGGCAGCAGGCCGTGGTCTCCTCGCCACGTTAAACAGGGGTCCCGTCAAATGAATTGACAACAACTCTTATCAGGGCTATGCCCTCGCTGCTTAATTAACTAGCAGCCGCTGAACTGGGGATCTTCTCCTGTTCCCAGGGAAGCGTCATTCAGGGAGATGCACTGCGCGGACGTAGCGGGTATGCTGCGCAGCTAAGATCGAACCGGCTAGGGCGTGCGGAGCGTGTCGCTCGGCACCAAACGCCCGAACCTCCTCGAGCGACTGAGCCTGGAGACACCTGTCAGGAGCGTGCTTTGGACCGGAGTTCGATTCTCCGCGCCTCCACCATGTACTCCGAGCCCCGATGCGCTTCGCGCACCGGGGCTTTTTGGTTCCGGCGCGTCGAACCCCCTGGCCGGAATCGCAGATTCCGCCCCTTCTCGCTCAAAACAGCAATCTGCTGTTTTGACGGCGCACACGCGCCGTCGCTCGAAGCCCCGCGCCTCCACCATGTACTCCGAGCCCCGATGCGTTTCGCGCACCGGGGCTTTCTATTTCGGCTTTCGCGCTGGAAACGGGCCTTATCTGCTCGAGGGCAGCGCTATGACGCGGGAACGTCTCGTGAAGCAACCACGTCGACGCCCGTGCCGCACACGTTGGCGAGAACCACATCGCCCATGCGCAGCGGCGCGGCCACCCGCGCGGCGTTCACCTGCTTGAGGCAGTCGCGCAGCAGCTCGCGCGGAACGGGTGCGGTTCCCCGGACGGCAAGCCTGCGGAGCGGAGATCCTTCCACCGCAACGGTGGTGGTGAGCGTACGCACAGGATGCGTGTGCTCGGCAAGCGCGTAGTCGTGCCCGCGCTTGCATGAATGGCCGCTCACCTCGAGCGCGCCGGGCATGCCCGAGACGGCGATGCGGCAGCTGCGCGGGCAGATGATGCAGGTGTAGGTGCTCTCAGCCATGTCACACCTCCACGATCTCGATTGTCGGCGAGACGCCGGCGGGAACCTGGGCAGTCAGCGAGAGCATGCTCGCGGGTGCCACGGCAACCAGCCGCTCACGCGCCAGCACCTCTCCTTCGGCGGTGCAGCGCAGCTCAACGCGCGCAGCAGGCTGCTTGACGCGGCAGAAGAAGCGCACGTCGCGCACGGTATCGCCCGCTTGAATGCGCTGGGGCACATGGGCGCCCACATTGCCCGATGCATTCACGGTCAGATGCGCGGGCTCCTCCGGGCGCTCGGCGTCGAGCCAGTCGCAGGCGCCGCGTGCCGCAAGCTCGCCCGACTCGCTCACGTAATCCACGAGGTCGAACACGATGCTCACGTTGCCCGAGGCGAAGATGCCGGGCACGCTCGTCATGAAGGTATCGTCCAGCACGGGGCCGCGGGTAACGGGGTCCAGCTCCACGCCGGCCTGCTTGGACAGCTCGTTCTCGGGAATGAGGCCCACCGCAAGGACGAGCAGGTCGCAGGGCACGTAGCGCTCGGTACCGGCAACGGGACTGCCATCCGCCCCACGCGCGGCAACGGTGACGCCCTCAAGGCGATGCTTACCGTGAACGCGTGACACCATGTGCGAGAGGTGCAGGGGGATGCCATAGTCGTCGAGGCACTGCACGACGTTGCGTGCCAGGCCGCCAGGATGATCCATGATCTCGTAGACGCCCTCGACCTCGATGCCCTCGAGCGTCATGCGGCGCGCCATGATGAGCCCGATGTCACCGGACCCTAGGATGACGGCGCGCGTCCCGGGGAGGTATCCCTCCACGTTGATATAGCGCTGGGCCGCGCCAGCGGTGATGACACCCTGGGGCCGCTCGCCGTGGAGCAGCACCTGCGCTGCCGTGCGCTCGCGGCATCCCATGGCAAGGATGACGGTGCCAGCCTGCACGTGCACCATGCCGTCTGTGGGGTTGGTCGCCCAGACATCGCGGTCAGCCGTGAGCTCGAGCACCATCGTGTCGAGCAGGACCTCGATGCGCGCGCCTTCGGCCCGTGACGCTTCTAGCTGGTCGATGAAACGCTGGGCATAGGTGCAGCCGCTTACGGACTCGCCAAAACGGAGCAGGCCGAAGCCGTCGTGGATGCACTGCTGCAGGATGCCGCCCAGCTCGGTGTTGCGCTCGAGGATGGCGCAGCTGCGTCCGCGATGCGCGACCTCGAGGGCTGCGGCCAGTCCCGCGGGGCCTCCGCCGATAATGGCGACGTCAACCGTGAGCTCACGCATTGCCGTTCACCTCCCCGTCGCCCGCGCGGCTGTCGCAGCGCAAGATCTCGCTTCCCGGGCCGTGCAGGCACACGTCCGTGGGGTCGCACCCCAGCTCGCGTGCGAGGATCTCGAGCACGCGCGGCTGGCAGAAGCCGCCTTGGCAGCGGCCCATGCCCGCGCGGCAGCGCCGTTTGATGGCATCGATCGACTGCGGTACCACGGGCGCGCGCAGCACGTCGAGGATCTCGCCCTCGGTGATGCCCTCGCAGCGGCAGACGATCCGCCCGTATTCTGGCCGCTCGGCGATAAGTGCGTCGCGCTCCTCATGCGAGAGCTCGCGCAGGTGCACGGGACGGTCGCGGTGCGGGTTGAACGCGGGGTTCTCGCCCACGGGACACCCCTCGCGCGCCGCGTCTTCGCGGATGATGCCTGCCACCATGCACGCGATGGCGGGGGAGGAGCCCACGCCGGGGCTCTGGATGGCGCCCGCCTGCACGAGTCCGCGGGTGACCTCGCTCATGCCCACCTGGAAGTCCTCGGAGAAGTCCGCAGGGCGCGAGCCTGCGAACAGGCGGATGATGTCGCGCTCGGAGACGTCGGGGTTCTCGTTGATGGCCATGATGAAGCCGAGCTCCTCATTTGTGGTGCGCGTCTCCTGCTTGTCGGGGACCTCGAGCGCGGACGGGCCTATGAGGATGTTGCGGTCTGGCGTGAACTCCATGCCGCCGCCCTTGGAGTTGGGGTCGCGCCCCTGCTTCTTCTCGGGGTTCATGTGACCCGTGAGATGCCGGTACATGGGCGGCTTGGCCTTGTCGATGATGGCGATCGTGCCGCGGCGCGGATGGATGGTGAAGAGGCGGTCGCCTGCCATGGCGGAGATCTCGTCGGAATAGGCGCCTGCGGCGTTGACCACGTAGCGGCAGCGGATGAGTCCGCGGCTGGTGAGCACGCCTGTGATGCGTCGGCTGTTCTCCTCGCCGTCCCCGGTGCCCTCGACACGCTCGGTCTCCACGCGGCAGACGGGCGTGCCGAGCAGGACGCGCACGCCGTTGGCCGCAGCGTTCTCTGCCAGCGCGACAACCACCTCGTAGGTGTTCACGCGACCCTGGCTGGGCATCCACAGGCCCATGACCGGCTTGTGGCCGTACTTCGCCAGCGCAGGTTCGATCTCGAGGCACTGCTCGCCGTCGATGAGGCGCGGGCGCCAATCGCCGTTGCGCACGGCGGTTTTGAACTCGTCCGCCAGCTCGTCGATGTCCTCGGGATCCTCCACGTAGAGCAGGTCGCCGCAGCGATCGAACGAGAAGCCCAGCTCATCAGCCAGCTGGTCCCACATGCGGTTGCCGAGCACGCTCATCTCGGCTTTGAGGGTGCCGGGGGTGACTCCGCCCGCGTGGTGCACGCCGCCGTTGTTGGCCTTGGACGCGCCGGTGGCCACATCCTCCGCCGCTTCGACGGCGATTACGTGCAGGTCGGTGCGCGAGAGCTCACGGCAGATGGCGGCGCCGACGATGCCCAGGCCCACCACCACGACGTCGCACTCGGCGAGAAGGCCAGCCTTCTCTCCAGCCTCGATCCAGGCGGAGTAGTCGCGTTTGGGTATCTCGACGTCGGCGGCGGTCATGTCGCTTACCACGTTGCGCACGCCCGCAACCTTGGCAACTGCGTGCGCGAGGTCGCAGAGCTGCTGGTAGCTGGCGCACTGGCCGGAGAGCGTCACCACGCCGCGGAAATCGCACGAGGCGGAGATGCCCGCGGCGACATCGGGGAAGCGCTCGGCCACGCACGCCAGCACGCGCGCGGTCAGCTCCTCGCGCTGCGCGGCGTCGAGCCGTTGGGCGCGGATGCGCTGCCAGGGTCGCTCGTCCTGCTCGTCCTGCGAGAGCACGTATCCGTAACCCATCAGTACAGCTCCTTTGCGATTCCGGAGATGGCTCCCACGAGCAGGTCGTAGCGCTTGAGCGCCGTGTCGTATGCCTCGCGCGTGGAAGGGTCGGGCGAGTAGGTGCGGTCGATGCCGCCCGCGCCCGTGAGCTCGGCGGCCTGCTCGACACTCTCCCATACCCCCGCTCCCACGCCTGCGAGCATGGCGGCGCCCAAAGCCGCCGCATCCTGCGTGTTGTGCATGGTGACGACGGGCCTTCCCAGCACGTCGGCCTTGATCTGGCACCAGAGCGGGCTGTTGGATGCACCGCCCAGGCAGCGAACCTCCTCGATGCGCTGGCCAGTGGCGGCCTCTGTGCAGTCGACCATGCGGCGCACGTTCATCGCCGACGCCTCGAGGAACGCGCGGGCGATATGCGCGCGCGTGTGCTGCAGGTTGAGGCCGTAGAGAAGTCCCTTTCCATACTGGTTGGTGTCGGGCGCTCCCGCTCCCTCGAAGTGGGGGAGCAGCACCAGGCCATCCGAGCCTGCAGGCACGGTGGCTGCCAGCTCGTCCATCACCTCATAGGCAGGCTGACCGCCCACCTGTTCCTCTGCGAGCTCGTCGGAGAAGAGCTGGTCGCGGAGCCAGCGGAACATGATGCCGCCCTTCGCGCCCATGTTGAGCAGGTAGCGCCCGGGTTCCACGCCGTAGAAGCAGGCGAGCTCGCCGTTCGGGTCGAGCACGGGCGCGTCCGCCATCGTGCACACGGTGGTGAGGGCGCCGGTGGATTCGCTGAAGGTTCCCGGCGCCACGTTGCCCACGCCGATCGTGCCGCAGGCGGTATCGAGCCCTCCCTGCACGATCTTGAGCGAGCGGGGCAGGCCCAGCTCGTCGGCAACCTCGGGCAGGATGATGCCGAGCGACGTGCCGCTGGGAAGTACGGGCGGCAGCAGGGCCTCGTCGATTCCCAGGAGTTCGAGCATCTCGGGCCACCAGGCGCCCGTGCGGATGTCGAGCATATACGAGGAGCACCACAGCGACGGCTCGCCGGTGGCACGTCCGGTGAGGCGCTGGCAGAACCAGTCCTCGAGCAGCACGATCCTGCTTGCGTGCGCGAGGACGTCGGGTCGGTTGCTGCGCATCCAGAGGATCTTCGCCGCAGGGTAGAGCGAGATGATGGGGCCCTGGCCGGTGCGCTCGAGGATCTCCTCGGCGCTGAACCATGCATTGATCTGCTCGGCCTCCGCCTGCGCGCGCGTGTCCATCCACACGATGAAGTTGCCCATGGGCTCGCCGTCGGCGTCGAGGAAGGTGAGCGTCTCGCCCTGAACCGAGAGGCTCATGGCGAGGATGGCGGCGCGGTTGATGCCCGCGGTGTCGAGGACGCGCTGGAGGCAGGTCTTGAAGGCGCCCCAATAGACGTCCGGACTCTGCTCAACCACACCGGTGGCGGGGGTGATGAGGGTGTGCTCGACGGTATCCACCGCCACAGCGCGGCCACCCGTATCGAAGAGCCCCACCTTGACGGCGGTGGTACCCAGGTCGGCTCCGATGAGGTAGCGTCGTTCTTCGCCCATGGCCGCTCCCATCCCCAAGTGGCATGCACATCCAGTCCACTTGTCTATGTTCGTGCAAGGCGGCGTGTGCGTCACGCGGCTTTCGACGTGCTGCTCGGCAAGCTGGGCGAGTGGTGGAGCGCGGTTCGGGCCACCCGCGAGAGTACAATGGATGCGGCATCTGAACCCGCCCGCGGGGCGGTTGCGAAGCGAGAGGAAGCGTGATTGCATGAAGCTCGTTGTCATCGGCGGTGTAACCGGCGGAATGTCCACCGCGGCGCGCCTGAGGCGCCTCGATCCCAAGGCCGAGATCGTGGTCTTCGAGCGCGGCGAGAACGTGTCGTTCTCCAACTGCGCGCTCCCGTACTATCTGGGCGGCGTCGTGCAGGACAGCGACCGCCTCATCCTCATGACCCCCGCGGCGCTCAAGCGCCAGCACGACCTCGACGTGCGCGTGCGCTGCGAGGTCACCGCCATCAACCGCGACCGCAAGACGGTCACGGTGCATAATCTCGCCACCGACGAGACGTACGAGGAACCCTACGACAAGCTCATGCTCGCCCCCGGCGCGAGCCCCATCATGCCCAAGAGCATCTCCGGCATCGACCGCGACAACGTGTTCAGCGTGCGCAACGTGGGCGACGTGGTGGCCATCAAGCAGGCGGTGGACCAGGTGGAACGCGTGGCCGTGGTGGGCGGCGGCTTCATCGGCATCGAGGTGGCCGAGAACCTCAAGGCCGCGGGCAAGCAGGTCGCCCTCATCGAGGGCGCCGACCAGATCCTCGCGCCGTTCGACTACGACATGGTGCAGATCCTCCACAAGGAGCTCGACGACAACGGCGTTGAGCTGTACCTCTCGTCCACCGTCACCGCCATCGACGACGAGGGCGTCTCGGTGAGCACGCCGCAGGGCGAGCTGCTCGTCCTCGCCGAGGCTGTCATCATGTGCATCGGCGTTGCGCCCGAGACCAAGCTCGCGGTGGACGCGGGCCTCGAGCTGGGCGAGACGCGCGGCATCCGCGTGAACAGCAACTACCAGACCTCCGACCCCGACATCTACGCCGTGGGCGACGCCATCGAGACCTACGACGCCCTCGCGCACAAGTGGGGCAGGCTCGCGCTTGCAGGACCTGCCCAGCGCCAGGCGCGCGCCGCCGCCGACCACATGTGCGGCATGCCGGTCTCCAACAGGGGCTACATCGGCTCGTCCTGCCTGCGTGTGTTCGGACGCAATGCGGCCTGCACGGGCCTCTCCGAGAAGGCCGCCAAGGCGGCGGGCTACTCCTACGATTCGGTCATGCTCTTCCCGTCCGACAAGGTGGGCATCATGCCGGGCAGCCACTATATGGCCTTCAAGCTGGTCTTCGAGGTGCCCACGGGCAAGATCCTCGGTGCGCAGGCCATCGGTGCGGGCGAGGCCGACAAGCGCGTCGACGTTATCGCCACGATGATCACCATGGGCGGCACCATCGCCGACCTCAAGGATCTCGAGCTCTGCTACGCGCCGCTCTTCTCCACCGCCAAGGACGTGGTCAACTTCGCCGCGCTCATCGCCGAGAACGTGATCACCGGCCGCATGCCGCAGGTGCATGTGGGCGA
>CAMZCV010000004.1 GCA_947305035.1 uncultured Coriobacteriales bacterium
TTGCGGTCGGCCCACATGCCCTGAGCGGCCTTCTCGAAGACCTCGCGCACCAGGTCGGCATTGCCCATCTTGGCGATGGCATTGCGACGAGAGGCGAGATCGCCCTTCTTGGCCCAGGTGATGATGCGGTCGACATCGGGACGGATAGCCTTGGCACGCTGGTCGAGGGTCTTGATGCGATCGTTCTCGAACAGGGCGCACACCAGGCTCTTCTTGATTGCCTTGGTATGGCTGGCATCGGTGCCGAGCTTCATACCATGTTTCTTGTTGTGCCTCATGATCTAGCTTCTCCTAAACGTTTAAGCCTTAAGGGACAGACCCATGGCCTCGAGCTTATCCTTGACTTCCTCGATGGACTTGACGCCGAAGTTGCGGATGTTCAAGAGGTCGTTCTCGGAGAACTCGACCAGCTGACGCACAGCGTGGATGCCGGCGCGCTTGAGGCAGTTGTAGGAACGGACCGAAAGGTCGAGATCCTCGATCTGCTTGTCAAGCTCGACGTTATCCTCCTCGGTGCCCTGGGCGAAAATCGAGGGCTCCTCGTCGTGCTCCTCGGCATCGGCGAGGTTCATGAATGCAGTCATGTGCTGACTGATGATGTTGGCGGCCTCCACCACGGCATCGCGCGGAGAGACGGAGCCATTGGTCTCAACCTCGAGCACGAGGCGATCGTAGTCGGTGTGACGGCCGATACGGCACGCCTCGACGAACTTGGCGCAGCGGCGCACGGGCGAGTAGAGCGAGTCGACGTGCACGATCCCGATGGGATCGCCGTCGCGCTCGTTGTCCTCGCCGGAGACATAGCCGCGGCCGCATCCGATGCGCATACGCATGGTGAGATGAGCGTCCTTGCCCAGCGAGCAGATGAAGTGCTCGGGGTTGACGAGCTCGAACTCGGCGGGGATATCGAAATCGCCGCCGGTAACGGTTGCGGGGCCATCGATGTTGATCGAAGCCTCGGCCTCATCGCCGGTGCCCATGGAGCGGAACACAAGACCCTTCACGTTGAGCACGATGTCGGTGACGTCCTCGTGGACGCCCTCGATGGTGGTGAACTCATGCTGCACGCCATCGATTGCGATGGACTGCACGGCTGCGCCCTCGAGCGAGGAAAGCAGCACGCGGCGAAGGCTGTTGCCCAACGTCTCGCCATAGCCATGCTCGAGCGGCTCGACGCTGATGCGCGCGAGGTTCTCGTGAATCTCCTCTACCGACACCTGCGGTCGGACGAATTCGGACATTGCTACCTCCAATACAGGCGATTACTTGGAGTAGAGCTCGACGATGAGCTGGGGATCGATGGTGCCATCGGTGACCAGGTCGACCTGATCGCGGGACGGCGTGGTGAGCACGGTGCCGGCGAGCTTCTCGATGTCAACCTCGAGCCAAGCGGGAACAGCCATGTGCTCGGTGTAGATGAGGGCCTCCTTGATGGGGAGAAGATCGCGGTACTTGGGAGCGACCTCGATCTTGTCGCCGGCCTTCAGGCGGTACGACGGGATGTCGACGCGCTTGCCGTTGACGTTGATGTGGCCGTGGCGCACGGTCTGGCGGGCTTCCTTGCGGGTGCGGGCGAAGCCCAGACGGAACACGACGTTGTCGAGACGGGTCTCGAGGATCGTCATGAGGTTGTCACCGGTGATGCCCTCGTGCTTGAGCGCGAGCTCGTAGTAGCCGCGGAACTGCTTCTCGAGAACGCCATAGATGAACTTGGCCTTCTGCTTCTCCTTGAGCTGCGCACCGTACTCGCTCTCCTGGCGGCGGCGCATCTTGGGCTTGCGGTGGGACTCTTTGTTGATTCCCATGACAACGGGATCGATGCCGAGGGAGCGGCACCTCTTAAGGACAGGCGTCCTATCAATTGCCATTGCTCGTATCCTTCCTAGCTACACACGACGGCGCTTCTTGGGGCGGCAACCGTTGTGCGGAATGGGGGTCTTGTCCAGAATGCCCGAAACCTCGAGGCCAGCGGCCTGAAGGGAACGGACTGCGGTCTCGCGGCCGGAACCAGGGCCCTTAACGAAGACCTGGACCTTCTTGAGGCCGTGCTCCATGGCTGCCTTCGCAGCCGCCTCGGCGGCAAGCTGGGCCGCGAACGGGGTGGACTTGCGGGAGCCCTTGAAGCCAACGGTACCGCCGGACTGCCAGGAGATGACATTACCCTGCGGATCGGTGATCGAGACGATCGTGTTGTTGAACGTGCTCTTGATGTGAGCCTGGCCCACAGCGATGTTCTTGCGATCGGCGCGGCGGACGCGCACGGTCTTAACGTTTCTCTTCTGTGCCATGTCCTACTCCCTAGCCCTTCTTGCGAGCACCGATCTGACGCTTCTTGCCCTTGCGGGTGCGAGCGTTGGTGTGGGTGCGCTGACCGTGGACAGGGAGGCCCTTGCGGTGACGGAGGCCGCGGTAGCAGCCGATCTCCATCAGGCGGGCGGTGTTCTGACGAACCTCACGACGGAGGTCGCCCTCGGTGGTGAAGTTAGCATCAATGTAGTCGCGAAGCTTGGAGACCTCGTCCTCAGAGAGGTCCTTGACGCGAGTGCTGGGGTCGACGCCGGTCTCAGCGCAGATCTTGGTGGCGCTGGTCTGGCCGATGCCGTAAATGTAAGTGAGTCCGATCTCGACGCGCTTGTCACGCGGAAGATCGACGCCGTTAATACGGGCCAACTTGGAGCTCCTCTCTTAGCCCTGGCGCTGCTTGTGGCGCGGGTTCTCGCAGATGACGTAGACCTTGCCGTGGCGACGAATGACCTTGCATTTGTCGCACATCTTCTTAACAGAAGGACGTACCTTCATGACTGTATCCCTCCAGAAATCGAGGATTCATTCGGTCGTTCTTGTGGCAGGTCAGGTGGAGCTGACCCGCGCTATATACTCGCCCAGCCGCAGGCGTGAATTGCCGTGCCTAAAGGAGCGCAGCCTACTTGTAGCGGTAGGTGATGCGGCCCCTCGTGAGGTCGTACGGGGAGATCTCCACGACGACCCTGTCACCCGGGAGGATGCGGATGTAGTTCATCCGGATCTTGCCCGAGATGGTGCAGAGGATGGTCTTTCCGTTCTCGAGCTCAACGTTGAACATGGCGTTGGGCAGGGGCTCGACGACCTTGCCCTCAAGCTCGATTGCGTCCTGCTTGCTCAAAGTGCAACCCTCTCTTACAAACGATAGTGCGACAAACAATCATATCAAAAGAAAACTGATTGTCCAAGCTGCGATTATGGAACAATCGTGCAGCTTAATAGCCTCCCTGCATGGGGCACCAAGGGCCTTCGGAATCCTCGGTGAGGATGACGGGGCCATCCTTGGTGATGGCGATGGTGTTCTCGTAGTGCGCCGCGAAGCCTCCGTCATCGGTGACGACGGTCCAGCGATTGGGCAGGGTGTAGGTGCCCCACGAGCCCATGGTAATCATAGGCTCGATGGCGATTACCATTCCTACCTGCAGTTTTACGCCCCTGCCACGATGTCCGTAGTTGGGAACGCTGGGCTCTTCGTGCATGACGCGGCCAACGCCGTGTCCAACGTAGTCGCGAACCACACCGTAGCCGTTGCCCTCGGCAAGCTCCTGGACGGCAGCACCGATATCACCGACGTGATTGCCGGGAACGGCCTGCTCGATGCCGGCGATAAGGCAGTCGCGCGTGCACTCGCACAGTGCCTTGGCCTCATCGGAGACGGAACCTACATAAAAAGTCCATGCATTGTCGCCCACCCATCCCTCTTTGGTGGCTCCGGTGTCGATGGAGATGATGTCGCCCTCCTGCAGGATGACCGCGGGGGACGGGATGCCGTGCACGACCTCCTCGTTGCGGGAGGAGCAGATGCTGCCGGGGAATCCGCCATAGCCCTTGAAGGTGGGGACACCGCGATGGAGGCGGATGAAGCTCTCCACGGCGGCATCGATCTCGGCGGTTGAGACGCCCGGGCGCACGAGTGCGCCCGCACGGCGCAGGGCCGCTTTTGAAAGCGACCCTGCGATCTTCATCTCTTCGATATTCTGGGTGGTCTTAATCTTGATCATAGACCGAGCGCTTCTTTCACAAGAACGTACACATCATCGGGATCGCCCTGGCCATCGACCTCGAGGAGCTTATCCTGGCCCTTGAAGTACTCGATGAGCGGAGCGGTCTTGGTGGCGTAGGTATCGAGACGATTCTGGATGGTGGCGGGCTTGTCGTCATCGCGCTGGTACATCTCGCCACCGCAGCGCGGGCACACCGTCATGGTGTCGTTGCCGGTGAAACCGCAGGCCTTGCAGGCGCGACGGCGGGACAGGCGGTCGACGATGACGGCGGGGTCGACGGCCACGAGCAGGGCGGCATCGAGGTTCTTGCCCATCTCGGCGAGCACCGAGTCGAGGGTGACGGCCTGCGCCGTGTTGCGGGGATAACCGTCGAGGATGAAGCCGTTCTTGACGTCGTCGGAAGCAAGACGCTCCTTGATGAGTGCGAGCACCAGATTGTCGGGAACGAGCGCGCCGGCATCCATGTAGCTCTTGGCCTCGAGGCCGAGAGGAGTGCCGGCGGCGATGGCGCCGCGCAGCAGGTCGCCGGTGGAGATGTGTGCCATACCGAACTCTGCGGTGAGCCTCTGGGCCTGGGTGCCCTTGCCTGCACCAGGTGCGCCGAGCAGAACGATGTTCATGTCTAACTCTCCCCTCTCGAAACAGCCGTTACTTGAAGAAACCGTCGTAGTTGTTCATCTTGAGCTGGCTCTCGATGGACGAAAGCGTGTCCATGGCAACGCCGACCATGATGAGGATGGACGTGCCGCCGAAAGCCTGGATGAGCTGGTTGCCGGTGAAGAAGAAGATAATCGACGGGATCACGGAGAGAGCGGCCATGAAGAGGGCGCCCGGAAGCGTGATGTGGTCGATCGTGCTCTTGATGTAGTCGACCGTGGCCTTGCCCGGACGGATGCCGGGGATGAAGCCACCCTGGGTGCGGAGCTGGGTGGCCGGCTCCTCGGGATTGAACACCCTGGAGGTGTAGAAGTACGCGAAGAAGACGATCAGGACCACCGAGAGGATCCAGTTGATCCATCCGCTGGAAAGCGCGCTGGCGAAGCTCTGGACCCAGCCGACACCGGGGAAGAACACCGAGAGCTGCGCGGGGAAGTACAGCACCGCGCTGGCGAAGATGATGGGGATGACGCCGGCGGTGTTGACCTTGATGGGCAGGTAGGTGGACTGTCCACCCATCATCTGACGGCCCACGACGCGCTTGGCGTACTGCACCGGGATGCGGCGCTGGCCGCGCTCGATGAAGACGATGACCGGGATGATAGCGATGATCACGATGAACGTGATGATGGTCAGCACGATGTTGCCGGTTCCCGTTACGGACGAGATGAGCGCGGAGGGCAGGCCGCTCATGATGTTGCAGAAGATGATGAGCGACATGCCGTTGCCAACGCCGTGCTGCGTCATGACCTCGCCGAGCCACATGATCAGGATGCAGCCGACGACCATGGTGAACACGACGATGAAGGCATGGATGCCCTCGGGCACGCCCGTGTTGGCAAACGTGACGCCATAGCTCTTGAACAGGAAGAAATAGCCGATGGCGTTGACCGTTGCGAGAAGGATGGTGATATAGCGGTTGTACTGGGTGATCTTACGACGACCAGCCTCCCCCTCCTTGGCGAGCTCGCCAAGGGAGGGGATGACCGCCTGCATCATCTGCATGATGATCTCAGCCGTGATGTAGGGCATGATGCCAAGGCTGAAGACCGACATACGCGAGAGTGCGCCGCCGGAGAAGAGGTTGAGCACCGCAAGGGGGCCGTTGCTGGCAAGGCCCGTCTGATAGGCGGCAAGCATTGCCTGGAACGGGGCACCCGGAACAGGCAGGTATGCGCCAAAGCGGTACAGCAGCAGGATGCTTGCCGTCAGCAGGATCTTCTTGCGCAGTTCCGGAATGCGGAATGCGTTTTCGAGTCCCTTTAGCACGCTGCTTCAACCTTTCCACCAGCTGCCTCGATCTTGGCGATTGCGGAGGCAGAGACCTTGTCCACACGCACGGTGAGGCTCTTGGTGAGCTCGCCGTCGCCCAGGACCTTGACGGGGATGAACTCGGCCTTGATGACGCCCTTCTCCACGAGGGAGGCGCCGTCGACGACGTCGCCGTCGGCGAAGATGGCATCGAGGCGGGACACGTTCACGGGAGCATACTCCACGCGGCTGTGGTTGGTGAAGCCGGGGAGCTTGGGCAGGCGCATGGCGAGCGGCTGCTGGCCGCCCTCGAAGCCCTTGCCCTTGCCGCCACCGGAGCGGGACAGCTGGCCCTTGTAACCGCGGCCAGCCGTGGTGCCGGTACCGGAAGAATTGCCGCGCCCGAGGCGCTTGCGATTCTTAGTGGAGCCCTCAGAGGGGCGAAGATCGTTGAGCTGCATATTGGTACCTCTACATCTCTTCAACTTCGACAAGGTGCTTGATCTTGAAGATCATGCCGCGAATGCTGTCGTTGTCGGGCTGCTCGACGGTGTCGCCAATCTTGCGGAGACCGAGCGCCTTGGCGGTAGCGGTCTGGTCCTTCTTGACGGACGCGACGGCGCTGCGCACGAGCGTGATCTTGAGTGTCTTGGCCATCTCTTAGTTCTCCTTCCCGATGAACATCTCCGAGACGGTGAGACCGCGGCGGTTTGCCGCCTCCTCGGGGCTGGAGAGCTCCTTGAGACCCTCAGCGGCCGCCTTGATGATGTTGAGGGCGTTGTTGGTGCCGAGGGACTTGGAGAGGACGTTGGTGATACCGGCCAGCTCGAAGAGCGGACGGACGGGGCCGCCGGCGATGACGCCGGTACCGGCTACTGCAGGCTTGATGAGGACGCGACCGGCGCCGAAGTGGCCCTCCACGGTGTGGGGGATGGTGCCATTCTCGGTGACGGGCACGTGGAACATGTTCTTCTTGGCGTCGTCGACACCCTTCTGGATGGCCAGGGGCACCTCGGTGGACTTGCCCATGCCGAGGCCGACGGTGCCCTTGCCGTCACCGACGGCGACGAGGGCGACGAGGCTCATGCGGCGGCCGCCCTTGACGACCTTGGAAACGCGGTGGATGTAGACGACGCGCTCCTGGAGGTCGCTCTCCCTCTCCTGCTGACGCTGCTGCTGCTTACGTTCACGAGGCATGCTAACCCCTCCTTAGAAGTTCAGGCCCGCGTTGCGGGCGCCGTCTGCCAGTGCCTTCACACGACCGTGATAGATGCGGCCGCCGCGGTCGAACGTGACCGCGGAGACGCCCTTCTCGATCGCGCGCTTTGCGACGAGCTCGCCGACGAGAGCTGCGGCGTCCTTGTTGGAGCCCAGCTTGCCGGTGGCCTTGAATTCAGGATCGAGCGTGGATGCCGAGCAGATGGTCTTGCTGTCGGCGTCGTCGATAACCTGAGCGTAGATGTGTGCATTGGTGCGGTGCACCGAGAGGCGCGGACGCTCGGCCGTGCCGAAGATCTTGGCGCGGACGCGGCGCTGACGGCGCTTGAGTCCTGCCTTCTTCTTCTGCAACTTGTCCATGTAAATCTCCTTTTTCCGTTGCCACCACCTGACGGGGTGATGGTCTTTATGAGCTGGTAGGCGTTACTTGGCAGCCTTGCCGAGCTTGCGGCGGATGAACTCACCATCGTAGTGGATGCCCTTGCCCTTGTAAGGCTCGGGAGGACGCTTCATGCGGATCTCGGCGGCAACCTGGCCGACCTGCTCCTTGGAAATGCCCTTGACGATGATGTGGGTGTTGTCGGGAACCTCGAACGTGATGTTCTCGGGAGCCTTGTAGATCACGGGATTGCTGTAGCCGAGCAGGAGCTCGAGGTCGGAGCCCTTGAGCGTTGCACGGTAGCCGACGCCGGTCATCTCGAGCTTCTTGGCGAAGCCCTCGGAGACGCCCACGACCATGTTGTTGATGAGCGTGCGGGTGAGACCCTGCTGGGCGTTGGAGTCGGCAACGCCGTCGATGAGGTCGACCTTGACCTGGCCGTCCTCGAGGGTGATGGTGGTGCTGGGGGTGAAGGTGCGCTCGAGCGTGCCCTTGGGGCCGGTGACCTTCACGTTGTGTCCGTCGATCTCAACGGTGACGCCGGCGGGAACGATGACAGGATGCTTGCCGATACGGGACATAATCTTGTCTCCTTTCTTCTCGCCGAATTACCAAAGGTAAGCGATGATCTCGCCGCCAACGCCCGCCTTGCGAGCGTCACGGTCGCACATCATGCCCTTGGAGGTGGATACGATAGCGGTGCCGAGGCCGCCGAGGACGCGCGGGAGATCCGCAGCGCTCCTGTAGATGCGGAGGCCCGGCTTGGAGATGCGGCGGATGCCCTTGATGGTCTTGGCGCCGCGGTTGCCGTACTTGAGGGTGATGGTGAGGGTCTTCTGGGGCTTGGTATCCTCAACGTCGTAGCCCGAGATGTAGCCCTCCTCGCACATGACGCGAGCGACCTCGACGAGAACCTTGCTCGACGGCATGGAGACCGCCTGCTTGTTCGCCGAGTTCGCGTTTCTGATGCGCGTCAGCATGTCAGAAATGGGATCGGTGATTTTCATTGATCCTTCTTCTCCTTCGGTCGTGATGAACCTGCATGTCCGGTTCGCGTGCACCCGTGGCGCAAGCGCCTGGACACGAGAGCTTCCCTTGAACTGGATTACCAGCTAGCTTTGCGGATGCCAGGAAGCTCGCCTTTGCTCGCAAGCTCGCGGAAGCACACGCGGCAGAGGCCGAACTTGCGATAGACGGAGTGGGGACGCCCACAGCGCTGGCAACGGTTCTGCGTACGAGTGGAAAACTTCGGCTCGCGCGACGCTTTGACGATCATCGATGTCTTAGCCACAAATCCTCCTTACATATCTTTCTCGCGGCTCCGAAGAGCCTGGGTTTGAAACCTTACTCAGCCTTGAACGGGAAGTGGAAGGCGTCGAGAAGAGCCTTGCCCTCCGCGTCGGTGGGGGCAGAGGTGACGATGGTGATGTCCATACCGCGGGTACGGTCGATCTTGTCGAAGTCGATCTCGGGGAAGATCAGCTGCTCGGTGACGCCCATGGAGAAGTTGCCACGGCCGTCGAAGCTCTTGGGAGAGATGCCGCGGAAGTCGCGGATGCGGGGGATGGCGATGGCGATGAGGCGATCGAGGAACTCCCACATGCGGTCGCCGCGAAGGGTGACCTTGCAGCCGATGGCCATGCCCTGGCGCACCTTGAAGTTAGCGATGGACTTGCGGGCATGGGTGACGAGGGGCTTCTGGCCGGTGATGGCGGTGAGGTCGGAGACGGCCGCCTCGATGACCTTGGAGTCCTGAGCTGCCTCGCCGACGCCCATGTTGACGACGATCTTCTCGACCTTGGGGATCTGATGGACGTTGGTGTAGTTGAACTTCTTCTGGAGCTCGTCGCGGACGGTGGAGAAGTAGTACTCCTTCAGGCGCGGAGTATAGTTCTCGGGCAGTGCGGTGGTGGGCTTGACTTCCTTCTTTGCCATGATTCCTCCTTAGACTCTTGGTGGTTTACGTGCGGGGATTTTGCCTCGCACCACCCAGGCTTGGCGGGCCCGGGAGCCATGATGCATCTCCATGCAAAGATGGCCTCTACAGAGAGACGCGAAGTAATAATATATCCCTAATCAGGGGGCATTTCCAGCGGCTTTTTCGTTTTATGCAGGTTTTTTGAGGCTGTTTTCGAGATGCCGGAGGACAGTATAACCCAGCGTTTGACGAAGTCGGTAGGTACCCGCACGAAGTCGGTAGCAAATTTGCGATTTGCCGAGTATGCCTTTTTCGTTTGCGCAGGTAGATTGCTCGGACATGATTTGTTAGCCATAACTAACCTACCGACTTTGTCACCCCATCTCGGTGACGGCGATACCGAGGCGCTGTGATGACCTTGTGGATTCCCCGATTCTCGATCTGGAACCCATCATCCAACGCGCTAGAGACGTTCGTCTGAGAAAACGCTGCTCACAGGCCCGGCCTCGCGCTGTCCTGAAGAAATGTGCAAGCTACCTGGAATCTCGGCGGCAGAAATCTGAAAGTGTCGGTTGCTACGATGCGGCCAACGGGAGAAGAGGAGGCCGTATGGATATGGTGATCAGCCACGAAAGCGCACTTTCGTTTCTCGATGCATGCGCACGTAAGAAGTCCAAGCCCGCTTATCAGATCGCGCTTGCGCCGTATCCGGGAGGGCTCCCTTATGAATGCGCCTACCGCAAAGAAGACTTCGCTCGGTTTTCGCTAAGCAGATTTGCACGTCCCAACAAATGCATCGACGTGCTCGTTCCCGACAAGACGTTCGTGAGGAGGGTGAAAGGATTCACCCATCATTCCGCAGGTGGGGTGCTCCCCGACGGCTCGCTGCTCGATGCAGGGGGCGACATACTCGTATGCAGCGCACCGATGTTGTTCGTTCAACTCTGCCAGGGGAAGAGCCTGATCGAGTGCATCAAGCTCGGCTTCTTTCTCTGCGGCACCTATTCTCCAGAGCCCACCTCTCCAACTGGCACGGTCGAAAGATACCCTCTCACGACTACAGATGTCCTAGAGAAGTATGTGCCCAAGGCGCGCCGCCTCCGAGGGTCTCGCAATGCCTTCGCAGCGCTGCCTTGGATCCTCGAGGGAAGCGCCTCCCCCATGGAGACCGAGCTCGCCCTCCCGTTCTTCCTTCCAACAAAGCTCGGAGGGTATGGTTTCGACGCGCCAGTCATGAACTACCCCATTCCACTGCCTGAAAAAGGGCGAAGGATTCTCAAGAAGAAAAAGGTCAGAATCGATGTCTACTGGCCTGACCAGCGCATCGGCTTCGAATACGACAGCAAGGCGGGCCATGGACGTCTGGAGCAGCACGGCTCAGACCAGGCGAAGGCGCTTGTTCTCGAGAGCATGGGCATCCACATCGAGTCTGTGACAAAAGCGCAGGTAGATGATCCGCGGCAGCTCGGCATCCTTGCAAATATGCTCCGTGAGTACGGAGTTTCATATAAGTTACCAAGTTAGAAGCATATGAAGTCGGTAGGTTGCGTTAGGCTAACAATTCAGACCCAAGCGATTTACCTGCGCAAACGCAAAAGGCATACTCGGCAAACCGCAATTTTGCTACCGACTTCGTGCAAGCACCTACCGATTTCGCGCTGGCCGCTCATCCAAACTGGGCAAATAGGCCCGAATCGCCCCTGCTACACTTGGTTCCAGCAGCCTGGGCAGGAAGGTTGGGGGCCAGCGATGGACTACGATGCGCGGAGGACCAAAGACGAGCTTGTAGACGGCTGGTGCTGGACCTTCGCCAGCCCCCAGGACCACATCTACCACGACACCGAGTGGGGCGTACCCGTACACGACGACACGCACATGTTCGAGCACTTCTCGATGGAATGCCTGCAATGCGGCCTCTCGTGGAACACCATCCTGCTCAAACGGCCCGTTCTGCGCGAATGCTTCGCCGGTTTCGACATCGACGACGTGGCGGCCTTCAGCGAACAGGACATCGAGCGTATCCTCGCAACTCCCGGCATGCTCCGCTCAGAGCGCAAGGTTCGTGCCATCGTGGGCAACGCACGCGCTGCACAGCGGCTTCGCGAGGAGTTCGGCTCCTTCAGCGCATACTTCTGGGGCTGGACCGACTGCAAGACAGTCCTCTACGAGGGACACGAGAAGGGCGGCATTCCCGCCAAGAACCTCCTCTCCGAACGCATGGCGAAAGACCTCAAGCGCAGGGGCTTCTCGTTCGTCGGTCCCACCAACGTCTACGCCCACCTGCAAGCCTGCGGAATCATCTGCGATCACAACGAGCGGTGCCCGCGCTATGCATATATCTCGAGGGAATTCCCCTGCGTGCGGATGGAGCGCGATGAAGGGGACCGCCCCTAGTCCCCCACCCCTCAAAACTGAGCCTTTTTGGCCCTTGCGCCGTGAGGGCTTTCCTGTTGTGGCGAAACGATGGTTTCCCACTTCGCGCTTTTGGACGGCGTTCGGGTTACGGCAGGCATGGATGCGCTCGGAAACCGCAGGTCAACTACCTCTTCCACGAAACTTCTGAAGATTCCCGCTAGCGCGGAGAGTGCCTCGTGAAAGCTTCCTGTCAGACCGCGTAGCTAGGATTCCCGGATACGAATCGCCCGTCTTCTGCGCACGCGCGGAACACGGGTTGAATCGCGCATCTGGGAAGCGCGGCCACAGCGCTTGACGTGGCAGGAAGATGAGCTGAGGTGAAGAGATGCATGTAGCTCGGAAGATGAGGCGCTTGCCTCCTTTGAAGCATGGGTTGGCGCGGAGAACGGGGGTGATCGCCCTTACCGCGTTGCTTGTCCTGAACAACCTGCTCTTCGGCATTGCGCCAGCCATGACGTATGCCGACGAGCTGGAGGTAGAGGAGACATCCGTCGAGGTTGAGGAGGAAGAACCCGAGGAGCAGGAAGCTGTGGAGGTGCTCGATCCTCCCAGCCTGGAAGACGCTAGCGATACTCCGGTGGAGGAACTAGACGAGTCCGTCGTTGTTGATGATGGCGCGGAACCTGACGCGAACGCTCCCCCAGAAGAGCCTGAGGCAGAGGAGCAGGAGGCCGAGCTACCTGAAGTGCCCGCATGGGTTGCCGCAACTTATCGGATTGCGGGAGATGAGGAGCGCGCCTTCGAGGAACCTGCAGAGGTGGTTGCGGGAGACGGCGTGAATCGCGTCATTCTCAAAACGGACTTCGATGTTGAGGGGGAAGTGTCCTCGTGCGCGGTGACGCTTCTGCTCGACGAAGAGGATGTCACCGGCCAGGCACTGGTGGCGCCCGATGCGAGCTGGATCGATGTTCCTTCCGATATCGACCTTTCGAGATGCAGGGTCGAGGTCTCTGTCGTGATCGAGAGCGCTGCCGAGGCGGATGGGAAAGAGCCTGCAGAACCCGAAGGGGCCATCGACGATGAGATGGCTCCCGAAGAGGCCGCTCCCGAGACGCCCCTGCCTGTAGAGACGGATGACGAGGAGCCTGTTGAGTCGTTCGACGAAGAGGCCTATGCCGAGCAGCTCGAGATCATCGCCAGCTACCTCGACGAGGTGGGTGCAACCGATGCCGAGCGCCAAGCGTTCATGATGGACATCGGCGCGCCCCTGCTCCGCTCGGCGGGAACCACGGGCACCATCACGAGCATCAAGCCGACAGGCCTCGGAGACGGCATCACCGCGGGATACTGGTGGACGCTCGACGGCAAGCAGGCCTACTGCATGTCCGGGTTCTTCGCAGACCCGGCGGTAGGTCAGACGCTCACCCGCTACGAGGGCAGCCTCGGCATCGATGAGCTCGATTTCGTCCTCTACCACGGCTACGACGGCGTGAATGTCACAAGCGTCGGGGGGCTCGATGCCATGCGATCCATCGCCGCAACGCAGGCAGCGGTGTGGTATGTGGTGGGCGACAAGCGCGAGGACGTGCTCGATATCCGCGGGTGGTTCCACAACGACAACTACTACAACCGACTCTACGGCCTGAACGTCATCGACGGCAGGCAGGATATCTTCCGTGCAGCCAAGTCGCTCGTCGACGGAGCGGTAGCCTACGCGAACGCGGGAGGCGGAGGTCCCGAAGCGGGCTTCGCGAAGGTCTATCTCAATGATGGGACGGTCCGTAACAGCGTGGGCAATCTCGTGCAGCACATGGTCGCGGTGGGCGAGCGCGAGGGCACGCTCAAGGTGGTCAAAACATCGAGCAACCCTGACACCTATACGCTCTCTGCGTACAGCATCGCAGGAGCAAAGTACGGCGTGTACAGCGATAGCGCCTGCAGGAATCTTGTGACGACGATTGCCATCGGATCCGACCGCTCGGGCTCGGCTACGCTCACGGCAGGCACCTATTACGTGAAGGAGACCACGGCGGGCGCGGGATATTTGCTCGACACCACGGTGCATACCGCCACCGTCGTCGCAGGAGGCACCGCAACGGTTAGCTCGATCGAGGAACCGGAGCCCGCGAAAGCACGGGTGAAGAAGACCTCGTCGTCCGAGATTCCTTCGGGCAGCTCGGGCTATTCGCTTGCGGGCGCGGAGTACGGGCTCTACGCAACGCGCTCGGACGCCGATGCGGACGCCAACCGTATGGGCACGTTCACCACGAAGAAAGACGGGACCTCCAACGAGATAGAGGTGCTCGCGGGCACCTACTACGCCAAGGAGCTCAAGGCATCCCCTGGATTCGAACTCGATACAGCCGTGCATGCCATAACGGTGTCCCCCGGCCAGGTCGGCACCTTCACGTCGGTCGAGAAGCCCAGGCAGGGCAGTATCGAGATCGTGAAGGTCTCGGCAAATCCCTCGCTCACGGCCAGCCTTTCCTGCTACTCGCTCGCAGGGGCGAAATACGGCGTCTATGCGTCGCGCACAGACGCCCAAAAGGACACGAACCGCATGAAGACGATCGTCACCAATGCAAACGGTAAAGGCTCCGCGCAGCTCTTCGCGGGATCCTACTTCGTGCGCGAGGTCGAGGCGAGCCCTGGCTTCCTGCTCGACTCCACGGTGCATTCCGTCACCGTCTCTCCAGGCAGTACGGGCACGGTCAAGTCAACCGAGCAGCCGTTCAGCGTCCCCCTGGACGCCCGGGTGCAGAAGGTCGACAAAAACACGGGCGAGGCACTCCCCTCAGGCAGCGGGTCGCTCGCGGGGGCGGAATTCATGCTCAGCTTCTACGACAACGTTGCGGGAAGCACGTCGGGTTCGCCCGCGCGCTCCTGGGTATTCTCCACGGATGAAAGCGGAGCGGTTGACTTCAGCTCCGCAACGCCGGTATCCGGCGATGCGTTCTTTTCCAGCGCAAACGGCACGCGCGTCTTCCCCGTGGGCACCTATACCGTGCAGGAGACAAAGGCGCCCATGGGGTATCAGCGCGACACCACCGTTCATAAGCAGGTCATCAACGCCAATGATGGTGGGAAGGTCGCAGCTGCGCTGTTCGGAGCCTCAGGCGGAAGCATTATCGTAAACGAGCAGGTCAAACGTGGCGACGTTCGCTGGGTCAAGGTCGATGGCGACGGCAACCCCATGGCGGGCGTCGAGTTCAGAATCACCAACTCGAAAGGCGAATCCATCATCGTGGCGACAGACGCCGAGGGCATCTTCGACAGCTCGCGTCCCGAGGATAAGGCGCAGGCATGGATGCCCGTGGGCACGGAGGTTGACGAGCAGTTTGGCTCCTTCCCGTACGACTCCTACACGGTGACCGAGCTGCGCACCGCCGCTAATGCGTCTTCAAGCACGATGCTCGAGTTCCCGTTTTCCATCGATGATGCGACAGCGGGAACGGTTGTCGATCTTGGCAGCAAACCCAACGAGATTGTGACCATCGGCACCGTACTCGCCACGGATGCGGGGACGCACTACGCGCCCGCAGTTGGGTCTGTCGTTCTCACCGACACCATCTCCTACACCAACCTGGAGTCTGGAGCGACCTACTGGTTCGAAGGCAAGCTCGTCGACAAGGCGACGGGCGAGAGCATCGGAGTCACAGCCACAGGAGATACGTTCATCCCCGAGGAGCCCGAGGGCACCGCCACGATGACCTATATGATCGAGGATGCAGCCATCCTCGAGGGCAAAACCATCGTGTGCTTCGAGACCCTGCACCGTGAGGACGATGAGGGCTTTGCTGTGGTCCACGAGGACATCGACGACGTCGCGCAGACCGTCTACTTCCCCGAGATCGGCACCACGCTCACAGGTGCCGAGGGAAGCCATGAGGTTCTTGCAGCTGAGAACGTCACCCTCACCGACACCGTCGCATACACCAGCCTCGAGCCTGGCAAGTCCTACACCGTGACCGGCGAGCTCATGGATCGAGAATCCGGCGAACCCACGGGCATCACCGCCTCCACCGTATTCACCCCCGAGGAGACAAACGGCACCGTCGAGGTATCCTTCGAGTTCAAGGGCGTCGCGGTAGCGGGCAAGACCGTCGTGGCTTTCGAGACGGTCGAGCATAAGGGCAGGATCTGGGCGGTGCATGCGGATATCGAGGATGATGCCCAAACCGTCAGCTTCCCCAGCATCTCCACCACATTTGTCGACCGTGAGGGCGAGCACGAGTCCGCCGTCGTGGACGAGACCGTCATCCTCACCGATACCGTCGAGTACAGGAACCTCATCCCCGGCAAGGAGTACGTGCTCAACGCCGAACTTGTCGACAAGGACACCGAGGAGGTTCTGGCAACCGGCACCGCCGCCTTCACCCCCGAGGAGCCGAGCGGAACCGTCGACGTAACCATCGAGGTCGCCCTGGCGGACGTTAAGGGGAAGGTCACCGTGTGCTTCGAGACGCTCGAGCGGGAGGGTCGCGCAGTGGCCGTTCACGCCGAAATCGAGGATGCGGGGCAGACCGTGAACTTCCCCGATGCGTGCACCACGCTCACGGACACCGAGGGAAACCAGGAGGTTCTCGCTGCGGAGACTGTCGCCCTCACCGACACCGTCGCGTACAGCGGCCTCAACGTTGGCAAGACCTATACCGTGACCGGCGAGCTCTTCGACAAGAAGAGCGGCGAGAGCACGGGGATCGTCTCCGAACCTGTGGAGTTCACACCCGAGGAATCCAGCGGCACCGTCGAGGTGGTTTTCAACTTCCCCGGCGTCGAGTG
>CAMZCV010000005.1 GCA_947305035.1 uncultured Coriobacteriales bacterium
GCAGCAGTTGCAGCCGATCCGCGCGAGAAGAACCCTCTGCTCGTCGGAGCTCAGGGAGCTGTAGCCCTCGTGCAGCTTATCCACGAGATTGACAAGTCGGTTGTCCCCTTCGCTGTCATCCCAGATGGAGTCGCCCTCGTAGCCTGATTCGACATACTTGGATTGATCCGTGTTGTACGTTCCGGAAAAGAAGAGGTGGGTGCCCCGCTGCCAGTCATTGAAGGCCTTCGCGGCATCGAGCAGCTCATCGTAGTTTTCCGACAGCCCTGCCTTGCGGTACGCCCAGCCCAACGACTGTATGGGGGCGATCAGGTAGGTGGGCGTGTGCAAACTGTATCGCCCGGCATCGCAGATGAGGGATTGCCCGCTCTCGTCGAAGAACGTGGGCATGACTTCGGTGTCGATCCACGTGCACACGCCATCGTCCCAAGCGGTTCCCTGGTACAGGCATTCGAGCAGGTGCGTGACGCAGCCTATGGCATCGTTCATGCCGAGCGTGTTGAAGCGGGCATGTGCGTCATCGAGGCAATCCATGCCTGGATCGAGCGCATTCGTAAGCGTCTCAGAACCCTTGTGGGTTGTATCGCCCCTCGTGAGCGCCTCGCGCCAGTTTGTTGAGTTCTCGGTGTCCGAGAGGGCATAGATGTCGAACGGGGTGTGATGGCCGAACATCGGCATCTTGTTCCCGTGCTGCTTCTTGTAGTTGCAGAACGCGAGGATCGAGCCTTGCGTGATACTGCCATCATGGAATGTGCGGACGGTATGGGCGGGGCACCAGAGGTCCTCGATGGTGTGGCATATCATTCCGAGCGCACGCAGGCGCAGTTCGCGGCGAGACAGCTTTACCGAAGCCTCATCCGAGCCCACCTGCAGCGACACGTGCATGTCGTGCGCGGTTTCATCGAGTTGGCCGTACGTGTCGATGAGGCCCCTGAAGATCTTCTCGGCCTGCGAGCTTGTGACATCATGCGTCATCATGACTTCGCCCGTGCGCGCGTACTCGTAGGCAACGCCGAGCCATTGCATCACGAATCTTTTGACGTCGGACTGCGTGAGAAAACCCGAGTGGTCTGCCGTCGATGACAGCATGCCGTGCATGAAGCTGCCGCGGTCGTTTGCCGAGAACTGCACGAGTGCGTTCTCGTCATGCGAGGCTTGATTGGTCTCCAATAGGTGCTGACCAACATCCCAAACGCCCTCGTAGTGGCTGCTGCCCGAGAACTTGGGGATGGAGTCGGCGTTGAAGCATGAGATCGCATAATCTGCAAGCGTGTTCGCGGCGGCATCATTCCAATACGACCCGATGCGCAGATAGGCGAGATTCTCGCGGTAGAGGTGCGTCGCGAGGTCGTCTGCATCGACAAACGCCCCGCCTTCGCCTACGTCCACGGTGTCTCCTGCAATCGTGGCATAGCGTGCATCGTCCTGCACTTCCCCTGCCCAGGGGTTCAGGAGTGAAGCATACTGTTCTGAATCGTCAGCATGGTTGCGCAGCACGCGTGCATAGGCGATCTGGGTTAGATCCTCGTGCAGGCAGTCGCCCATATGCATGCTGTACAAGACGGGTGCGGAGGCGTTTGTCCATGAGCTCCATGCAAAAGCCGGCTTGGACTGGAGCGCAAGAGAGGCAAGTCCCATGAGCGCTCCTGCGCCGAACAAGCCGCGACGTGTCAGATTCATATCTCCTTCTCGTTCGTTATGTGCAACCTGCTCCTATTATTGCCACATAAAACCGGGGCAATCGTTTTTGTTGACGTACTCGGAACAGATATCCCAGCAATCCCAGTCGCCGCCGCTAACGGCATCCAGCTCGCTATCGGTCAGCTCGTAACCCTCCTCCTTTGCAAGGGCCAGGATGTCCTCAGCCGTCCTGCATGCCTTTGCTTTCTCCTGCTACTCGGGGGTAAGGTTCTCAAAGTTCATCGCTGCCTCCGGACTACGAATGCGAATGAGTGAAACCGCTGATTATTCTACATGCATCGTCGTCCAATGCGCCTGCGGCTCCTTCTCGAGCGTGCTGGGCTATCATGAAACAAGTGCCACCTTGTTCTCGAAGGAGCTTCTTCCATGGCCCGCACGCTCGATTCCACAAAGGAGAGCGTCAAGCGCATCCGCCTGCGCTTCCTCGTTCTTGTCCCTCTTATCATCGCGTGCGCGTTGATATCCCGTGCGCACATCATCTCCGTCGGTTCGCGCTACGAGATGACCCTCAACGAGTATTCCGGAGTTGCGCTTACCGAGGAGAACTTCTCCTTCGACCCTCCCCAGATGATGCGGGTTGTTTCGGTGGAGCAGGACGAGGATGGCGCCAGCCACGTGGTCTTCGAGGCGGGAGAGCCGGGAAAGGGCATATGCCTTGTCAGCGCCCCCGATGGTGGAGGCATGTTCGAGATGGCAACCACGGCCGACGGCGTCATCGTTGCCAACGGCTTCGAGGTTACTGGTTGGAGGGCGGTCTTCATCTCCCTCGTCACGGTGATATCCTGCCTCGCCGTGCTCTGCACGAGCGCGGTGGTTTCGCTGGTGCGTCGGTCCTGGTACGGCTACGAGATGGCTGCCTATTGCGGAGGCGCCCTCTTCTTCGCGTCGCAGGCAGTCCAGTTCATCGGCCTTTACCTGGGAGGAAGGATCTACTCGTTCGCCACGTTCGCGATTCGGGCCATCGTCATGGCAGACAACTTCCTCGAGGTGTCGCTGATTCCCATGGCCATCCTCGCGATTCTCGTGAGCGTCTCCAACGCGGCGCTCATGCGCTATGAGGGGAAGGGCTTCGGGAACATGCTGGGCATCCTTGCCAGCCTGTTCGGAGCGGCTGCGTTCTTCGGCCTGCGCTTCTTCCAAGAGGTCATCGACCAGCTCTTGATGAACTCCCTTCTGTCGATCATCTTCTCGACGGTGCTTTCGGCTCTGTACGCCTATTTCATGGCGCTGTTCCTCGGGGTTTGCATAACGGCGCTGTTCGCCGCGCACCACATGCCCTCCTTCCCGCGAAGCCACATCATCATCTTGGGCTGCGGCCTGCGCGCGGACGGAATGCCCACCCCGCTGCTCGCCGGCCGCGTCGATGCGGCGCTGTCCTTTGCCGAGCGCCAGGTTTCCGAGGGCTACGATGCACCGGCCTTCGTTCCCAGCGGTGGGCAGGGGAGCGACGAGGCATGCTCGGAGGCATGCTCCATGGGGCGCTACATCGAGCAGCACAATCCAGCGGCGAGGGTTCTGCTCGAGGACCGCTCCACCACCACGCGCGAGAATATGGCCTTCTCGGCGCGCGTCATCGCGGATGACGCTCCGTCCTCCGAGCAGCGCATCGCTTTCGCAACCACCAACTACCATGTGCTGCGCGGCTACGTCTTCGCACATCAGGCAGGTATGGAGGCCGAGGGCATCGCGTCTCCCACCAAGCTCTACTTCTGGCCCAATGCGTTTCTCCGCGAGTTCGTGGGCATGCTCGCAGCCCGCGCGCTCCCCATCCTGATGACCTGCCTCTCGATCATCACCCTCTACGGATTCCTCGAGTTTCTCCTGCTGCACCATTAAAAAGGGACGGGTACAATTTAACGTTAAGTTCCTTCTTTTTGAGGTGAGGCCACCATGAGACCTGCCGTCGCCGCTGTCCTGCTCGTCCTCGTCCTCGCTCTGGGAGGATGCTTCATTGCCGAGAAACCCACTCCCGACGACCGGTATGATCCCGAGCCCGGCAAGGGACCTGCGGCCTCTGCCGCGGAGCTCGATTTCTCCGGGCTTTCGGAGGTGCAGTACACCTACGAGAGCGGCATGACCTCGCCCGATATAACGCTCAAGGTGGAGATGACCGACATCACCCCAAACGGAGCCACGCTCCACGTGGAGAAGCGCACCAAGTGGATGGGGGAGTTCAGCAGCGCCACCTATCAGATGAGCGCGGACGATGTTGCGGGGTTCTGGGACATCATCTGCGAGTTCGATGCCGTGGCATGGTCGAACCTGCCCCGCAGGTCGAGCTACAGCGGGAACTCCCACAACACGCTGCGGTTCGTGGTTGACGGAACCAGCTACTACCTCTTCGACATGATCGACTATCCCGATACGATGCCCCCGGTGAAGGACCGGTTCTACGCCAAGCTGTACAACTTCTTCAATGCGTTCGTCTCTGCCGACCCCGCGATGGAGGCGGCGTGGAGCGACGACCTGGTCGATCCAGCAGACATGCCGCGGAACCAGGAACGCACGGCCATCTTCCGCGGGCGCGAGGTCACGCTCAAGGCAGGTACCGGTTCGGACAACGGCGATAACGCGCTGATCCTCGAGCTGTCGGGCACTCGTTGGTGGATCGACGAGGGCCTGGTGGGCCGCTGGGTCCAGACCGAGGAAGACGTCCAGATGAACGGCAACGTGTTCGAACCGTATGGGTCGGCCGAGCTCTGGATCAATGAGGATGGCTCGTGGACCTTGCTGCTCGACGGTGTCGAGCACTCGGGCACGATGAACAGGAACCGCTACTACAACACGAGTGCGGGCGGCTTCATGACCGAGCCTATCAGCCGAGGCGTCGCGTTTTCCTACATCATCTACGAGGACGGGCAGGTGTGGCACTTCTCGCCCCAGGACGACCGCACGTCCGACCACCTGAGCATGGAATGCGAGGGGCTGCCTTATCCCGAAGACCCCTACAGCTTCTGGCTCTACCTCACCCGCGAATGAGACAGGCTCCCGGGGAGGGTGTCTCAAATGAGACAGGCTCCCGGGGAGGGTGTCTCATTTCAGGAGGGGGGAGAGGTCGCCTTGGGCGAGAAGGGTCACCTTGTGCATGGCGCGGCTGATGGCCGTATAGAGGCGCCGCCTGGCGAGGGGCGTACCGAGGTAGTCGTTCCCATCCGCATCGGCGATGATCACATGGTCGAACTCGAGGCCCTTCGCAAGCGCCAGCGTGAGCAGCACCACGCCGCTCTTGGGCAGCGCGTCATTGCGGGCGAGCACGCGCACGCGGCCTCCGAGCTGCTTGTCGATCCAATGGACGGTCTCCTTGCGCTGCACGATGATGGCCGTGAGGCCCGAAGAAGCCTCCGCCTCATCCACCAGCCTTCCCAGCGTGCCGAGGTAGCTTTCGCGATCCTCGCAGACGATCTGCTCGGGTTTCGTCCCCTCGCGTTGCACGGATGAGAGGCTCATCGCCACGTCGGCATCGAGCAGGCTCGCGAACAGCTCGGTGATCTCGGGGCTCGAACGATAGCTCGTGGTGAGTGCGCATTCTGCCACATCGCCATGAACCGCCGAGAAAATCCCGCGTATGGCGTCGAAGCTCGCGGCATGCTCGAAGATGGCCTGGTTCTCGTCGCCCAGCAGCAGGAAGTGCGCGTTGGCGAAGTAGCGCGCGAGCACCATGAGCTGGACCTCGGAGTAGTCCTGTACCTCGTCGATCATGACGTAGCGCACGTGCTTGGCCTGCCCGCCCGCAACGAGCAGCTTGGTGTAGAGCCACTCCGCAGCAGTGAGGTCGCTCCTGCCCAGAAGGCGCATGCCGATACGGTCGATGCGCAGCCACGCCGCGCTGTCGATGGCATCGTGCGCCGCGGCGAACCGCTTTGACACGTAGATGCGCGCCAGCGCACGGGTCTCCTCCTCATCGTAGGGAGCGATGGTGGAGTCGAAGTACTCCAGCTGGTCTTCGATGTCGAGGCCGAGCATGTCCTCCTGCATCTCGTCGTCCTTGGCGAGCGCGTCGAACCTGCGCTCCAGCTTCTCGTGAAGCTCCTCCTCAACGAGCGCGGCAAGGCGCGGACCTGCGGGAATGCGACTGAACTTCTCCACGGCGTTCTTGATCTGGGCCGCGGTGAGGAGACGTACGCCGTCCACGCGGATCTCGCGCAGGTCGCCCGCCTCGAGGGTCATGGATGCAACGGCGCGCTCGAGCCGCCTGAGCTCATCCGCGCTGCCCTGCGCGCCGGAGTTGCGCCCGGAAAGATCGAGCGAGGCGAGGAAGGCGTCCCAGGTGACCGTCTGCGGGTTGGATTCGCCCAGCGTGGGCAGTACGGTGTCGATGTAGTGCACGAACATCTGGTTGGGCGTGAAGAGGAAGACCTGCTTGGGATCGAGGGTCTTGCGCTGGTTGTAGAAGAGGTAGGCGATGCGCTGGAGCATGACGCTCGTCTTGCCCGACCCCGCGATGCCGCTCACGAGCAGCACGGGCACGTCCTCGTGGCGCACCACGGTGTTCTGCTCGCGCTGGATGGTGGCGGTGATGGCCTGGAGCTTCTCGGTGTGGTGCGCCTTGAGCGCGGCGAGCAGCAGCGAGTCCTCGATGGCCACGGTGGTGTCGAAGTACATGTTGAGCTTGTCGCGCACGATGTCGAACTGGCGGCGCAGCAGCAGCTCCACGGTGCGGGCCTTGCCGTCCATGAGGTAGCTCGTCTCGCCCATCTCCTGGTTGTAGTAGGTCTCGGCAACGGGGGAGCGCCAGTCCACGATGAAGGGGATGGAGCGCTCGTCGGTCATGCCAGCTGCGCCGATATAGACGTCGCGCGGAGGCCTGCCGGGGCGCATCTTGAGGGTGACCTTGGCGAAGTAGGGCTGGCGCAGCAGCATGATGGCGCGCCTGAGCTCGTCGAGCTTGATGTCGTGGTACTGGTTGTAGGCGTCGATGACGGCGTTCAGGGTCTCGATGGCCGCGAGGGTCTCCATGGTCTCGTCGGCGCTGTTGAAGTTGAGGCGGACCTCCTCGCTCATATCGATAAGGTCCTGGGCCGCGCCGGCGTGGTCGCTCTCGAGATCTGCGGTTAGCGCGTCGCGTATCTGCTCGAGCTTGGCATAAACCTCGAGAAGATGCTGCTGCTCCTGGCTGAAGGTCTCGTCCATGTCACTCCTCTGCCTGCAGGTCCTCGAAGAACCCTGCACGGTAGTTTGCGAATTGAACCTCGCCCGTCTCCTGCGTGGCATCGAGATCCACATCTGCGGCGATGAAGAAGTCGTGGTCATCCTCGGTATCGCAAAGGGTCTGGCGCACATGCCAGACATGGCCGCGCAGCTCGTCGGCCACATCGATGGCGAGGTAGTCCCAACGGCGCGCGGTGTCGTCCACGATCACGTCCTCATGCGCGTCGTAGAAGTCGTCGAGCGCCTGCTTCCAGCGCTGCTCCCGCCAGCCCCATTCCGCATCGAGTTCGCCGAGCTCGCGGGCGTTGTCGGAGGCGATGAGGCGCACGCGCCGCCAGAGGGCGTTGCGCACCAGCAGCGTCACGCCGCGGCGGTCGTGCACGACCTCGTTCGCGGCTCCCGGCGCGGCGAGCTGCTCGCCTATGCCCGGCTGCCCCGCGCCTGCCCACTCGTCGATGAGCGAGGAGTCGACGGTGCGCACCACCACGCGGAGCCACGAGATGATATCGGCCAGGCGGTCATCCACTTTCTCGGGCGGGATGGTGTGGTCGAGCACGCGGTATGCGTCGGAGAGATACCGCAGGAACAGCCCCTCGGAGCGCGCGATGCCCACGCGCGTCACATATCCCTTGAAGTCGCTTGCGCACTCGATCATGTCGCGCAGGATGGATTTGGGTCGCAGCTCGAAGTCGCGCGCCCACGGCACCTCGGCGCAGTACTGCTCGAAGGCGGGTGCGAGCAGGTCTTCGAGCGGACGTGCGTAGGTTATCTCGCGAAGCCGCTCCACGCGTTCCTCGTATTCGATCCCCTCCGCCTTCATGCGGGCATTGGCCTCTTCACGTGCGAGACGCTCCTGGGCGCGCAGGATCTGGTACGGATCCTCGAGCGTTGCCTCGACCATGCTGATCGCGTCGAGGGCGTACCGATCGTCCTCGGGGTCGAGCAGCTCGAGCGCTGCCAGCAAGAACGGGGAGAGGGGCTGGTCGAGGGCGAAGTCCTCGGGAAGCGTGATGGTGAGGCGGTAGTCCTCGTCCGCGCCTTCGACCTTCTCGACAACGCCCGTCTGCATGAGGGTGGCGAGCACCTCGCCCGCCCGTGCGTGGAGCGCCGCTTTCTCGGAAGGGGTTTGCATGGAATCGTCGATGAGCTTGCCCACGCGCTCCATCGCCCTCCCGCCCTGCTCGCATTCGGCGAGCACCATGGAGTGCGTGACCTTCATGCGCGGGATGAGCGCCTCGGGCTGCGCAGCCACGAGCTTGTCGAAGACCTGCTTGTTCCAGCCCACGAATCCTTCGGGCGGCTTCTTGGTCCGCAGCTTGCGCGCCGCCTTTGCATCTCCGCCCGCCTTGGCGAGCGCCCGGGCGCTGTCGATGTCGTATTCGGTTGCCTGTGCGATGACCATGCCCTCGGTGTCGAAGCCGGCGCGTCCCGCACGCCCGGCGATCTGGTGGAACTCGCGTGCGTTGAGACGCCTCTGGTGATGGCCGTCGAATTTCGCGAGCGCGGTGAGGAGCACGGTGTGGATGGGCACGTTGATGCCCACGCCCAAGGTGTCGGTGCCGCAGATCACGGGAAGCAGCCCCTGCTGCGCGAGCTTCTCCACGAGCAGGCGGTAGCGGGGGAGCATGCCCGCGTGGTGCACGCCCACGCCCGCGAGCAGAAGGCGCTTGAGGGTCTTTCCGAACGCAGTCGAGAAGGCCGTCCCCTTGATGGCCTCCTTGCACGCCTCGCGCTGCTCCTTGGTGGAGATGCCGAAGTTGGCGAGCGATTGCGCGCTGTTGAGTGCATCGTCCTGAGCGAAATGCACCGCGTAGATGGGCGCCGCGCCACGGTTGACCAGCAGCTCCACGGTTGCCTCGATGGGCGTCTCGACAAAGTCGAACGAGAGCGGCACGGGGCGTGGGGCGTCGAGCACGCGTTCCACCGGGCGTTCGGTTTGCCGCTCGAGTACCTCGGCGATGGCGTCCATGTTGCCGAGCGTGGCGCTCATGAGCAGGAACTGCACGTGCGGCAGGGTGAGCAGGGGTACCTGCCAGGCCCAGCCGCGATCGCGGTCGCCGAAGAAATGGAACTCGTCCATCGCCACGCAGCCGATGTCGGCTTTGGTTCCCCAGCGCAGGGCATCGTTGGCGAGGATTTCGGCTGTGCAGCAGATGACGGGAGCCTCGGAGTTAATCACGGTGTCGCCGGTGATCATACCCACGTTGTCACGGCCCAGCACATCGCAGAGCTCGAAGAACTTCTCGCTCACGAGCGCTTTGATGGGAGCGGTGTAGTAGCTGCGACGGTCGGTGCACATGGCCATGAAGCACATGCCCAGCGCCACCAGGCTCTTGCCCGATCCGGTAGGCGTGCCCAAGATCACATGGCTTCCCGAGGCGATGTCGAGAAGGGCCTCCTCCTGATGCTCCCACAGCTCGAGCCCGCGGGATTCCACCCAGCCGAGAAAGAGCTCGAGCGCCTCGTCTGCGGGGATGTTGGGGAAGTGCTCGTCGTCGGGCCATGGGACGAGCGCACCCAGCGAGCCGTAAGCGAACGGATCTCCAGCGCTTTGATTTCCCATGGTTCCCTCCCCTCGAGTCCGTGTGTGGTAAGTATCAATCGTACCGCAAGGTGCACCCCTCCATCTGTGGATTCGCGTTACACTAGGGTCGCTATCTGCATGCCGACGAAGGAGATTCCCATGAGCAAGCTTTCGATGATGCAAACGGTTGAAGGAATGATCAAGCTGACCGCCGAGGGGCGTCCGTCCACGCTGATCGGCATCGGCCCCATGAGCCCCAACCTGCTGCAGGCCACCTTCGAGCTTGCCCGCGACTGCGACTTCCCGCCCATGTTCATCGCGAGCCGCAACCAGGTCGATCTGGACGAGCTGGGGGGCGGCTATGTGAATGGCTGGGACCAGTTCCGCTTTGCCGCCGACATCAAGGCTGCAGCCGACGCCGTGGGCTATGAGGGCGACTACTACCTCTGCCGCGACCACGGCGGCCCGTGGCAGCGCGACGGCGAGCGCAACGCGCATCTGCCCGAGGACGAGGCCATGGAGCTTGCCCGCAAGTCGTACAAGGCCGACCTCGAGGCCGGCTTCGACCTGCTCATGATCGACCCCACCAAGGATCCGTTTGAGATCGGCAAGGTCATCCCGCTCGACGTGGTGCTCTCGCGCACCGTCGACCTCATCCAGTACTGCGAGGACGAGCGCCGCGTACTGGGCCTGCCCGAGATCGGCTACGAGGTGGGCACCGAGGAGACCAACGGCGGCCTCACCTCCACCGAGAAGTACCAGGAGTTCATAGAGCGCCTCAAGGTGGAGCTGGGTTCGCGCGGGCTGCCCATGCCCACCTTCATCGTGGGCCAGACCGGTACCCTCACGCGCCTCACCGAGCAGGTGGGTCACTACGACTTCGACAACGCGGTGTCGCTTGCCAAGATGGCCGCGAGCTACGGCGTGGGCCTCAAGGAGCATAACTGCGATTATCTGGACGACGTCACCATGCTCATCCACGCGCCCGCCGGCGTGACCGCGAGCAACGTGGCTCCGCAGTTCGGCACCGAGGAGACGCGCGCGCTGCTGCGCCTTGCCGAGCTCGAGGGCAAGCTCGCGGAGAAGGGGCTCGTGGAGGAGCCGTCGCACCTGCGCGATGTGCTGCTCGAGCGCGCCATCCTCACCGAGCGCTGGCGCAAGTGGATGGTGGGCGACGACACCAAGCTCACTGTGGAGCAGATCTTCGCCGACCCCGAGAAGGCGCTCGTGATCCTCGACATCGCGGGCCACTACACGTTCAACGAGGAGCCGGTCAAGGCGGAGGTCGCCAAGAACGCCGCCAACCTCGCCGCGTGCCACATCGACGCGCAGCGCTATGCGGTCGACTGCATCAAGCGCTCCATCCGCCAGTTCGTCGAGGGCTACAACCTCGAGGGCCTTGGCGCGCGCCTGCGCGAGGTTCTCGGGGAGTAGGAACGGCCCTTCCCGCATAACCTGCGGAGTTAAAAATGCCGTTTTTTGAAAATGATAGTCTGACTATCAAATTCAAAAAGCAGCAAAACTGAGTTCCAAGGCGGCTGTCTGCACGCAAGGATTGGATTAGCCATGATCAAGCTCGTCATGACCGATCTCGACGATACGCTCATCCCCTTCGGGAACCCCGGGGTGAGCGACTTCGCGCGTGCGGCCATCCACGAGCTGCTCGATGCCGGGGTGCACTTCGGGCCGGTATCGGGGCGCCCGCCCCGCTCGATGTCGTGGATGTTCGGCAACGATCCGGCGTGCTTCTCCACGGGCGCGTTCTCCAACGGGCAGGTTGTCTATGTGGATGGCCGGTTGTGCCACACGGCATCGATTCCCCGCGACGTGATTGAGCGCACCGTCGCGGCAATCGACGAGATGGACGGCGTTCTGATCGCCCTGCTCGACCTCGAGGATGATTCCAAGGGAGCCTTCGTGACGCTGCGCCCCGAGGGAATCGGCGAGGTGCCCCAGAGATTTCCCTATGCGAAGACCGCGCGCGTGGGGCTGGGGGAGGGACCCTTTGTGAAGGGCTGCATCTTCTTCACCCGCGAGGACCAAGGCTACGTTACCGAGGTGCGCAATGAGCTCAAGGCGCGCGTCCCGGAGCTCGATTTCTTCCGTCCGAGCAACGTGATTCCCGCGCTCGACTACACGCCTGCGAATTGGAGCAAGGGCCAAGCGGTGCTGGCCGTTGCCCGCGAGCTGGGCATCCGTGCCGATGAGGTCTGCGTGTTCGGCGATTCCGAGAACGACATCGCCATGTTCGACGCCGTGCCCTACTCCGTCGCCGTGGCCAATGCCTGCTCCGAGGCCAAGGCCGCCGCGCGCTTCGAGGTCGGCGACTGCCGCGAGGAGAGCGTGGCCAAGGCCCTCCTTGAGATCGCGGCCGCCTCACGGAGCGGCGAGCTGCCGGCGTTCCTCAGAAAGCCATCGAGCTGACCGTTGAGTTGTGTCCGAACGCGTCTAGGGCTCGTTGCAGGGAATCAAATCCAGAAGCTCTTTCGCCGTCTGTGCGGAAGCGCCCTCGCCGTCGGCGATGCGCGCGAGCAGCGCTTGGGCGTTGGCAGACTGCGGCAGCATGTAGCCTGACTCGCGCATGACGTCCTCATGCACCAGACGCAGGGATTTAACGGCCGCCTTCATCAGGCGTGCGAGGCCTTCCTCGCCGGTTTCCGCTGCGATCTGGCGGGCGATCTGCTCCTCATCGGCCTTCGCACGCGAGAGCTCGCCCATCGCCTCGAGCACGGAATCCTGCTTCTTCTGCTGGGGCGGATAGGTTGCAGGCACCATGTAAATCGCGCCGCTCGGGCATGCCTCGGCGCACGCGCCGCACCCGACGCACTTGTCCACGTCGATGACGCTGTTCTCGGTGTCGGTGGCGCCGTACGGGCACACGAACAGGCAGATGCAGTCCTTCGTGCACAGGCGCAGATTCCTCACCGCATACTTCCGAGGCGTGCTCATGAGGCCTTCACCTCCATCTTCTCGAACTTCCACGCGGGCACCTTGCACACGGGGCAGAGCTCGGGTGCTTCATCGCCCACATAGATGAATCCGCACGCCGCGCACACCCACACCTCGGTGTCCTTCAGGAACGCCTCGCCATCCTTCAGGTAGCGTCCTACCAGATACGAGAGCATGTTGGTGATGCGCTCGCCCCAGGTCAGGGCGCGCAGCGACCCGCGGTCTCCCGCAGCCTTGGCGGCGTTCCGCGCGGCGGCATAGCGCCCCGCGTCGCCCATCAGCAGATCTGCCAGCCCATGGATATCCGCACCGTCGATGGGTTCGACCTGCGCGGTGAAGCTCTCGGCCAGCTGTGCGAACAGCGCGCTCTCGCGCGGCAGGTTCTGCTTCTCGCACCCACGCGCGAGATTGCCGCACAGGGCCGCGACCTGACCTGCGGACAGACCCGCCATCACATCGCCCTCGGCATCGGTGGCGATGCGGATGGCTTCGTCTTGCGCGTCCGCGACGGGTTCGGCAGCTTCCTCCGGAGATCCCTCGATCTCGAAGAACTCCTTCGGAGCTCCGCAGCACGGGCAGGTCCAGTCGTCGGGCAGCTCTGCGAAGGGAACGGATTCCTTCTCGTCGTCATAGACGTACCCGCAAAGTTGGCAAACAGCCTTCATGCATCTCCCCCTCTCCAATCGTTTCCCCTGCTACCAGTGTATCGTGCGAACGTGCTGAGCGGAGATCAGGCCGCGCTTATCGTGCGTTGCGCAGAATCTGCTCCACGTCGTCCACGGTGAGCACCTGGAAGAAGCCGCAGGTGCCGCCGCGCCCGTCGCAGATGCCCTGGGCGATTCTGCGCAGCTCCTCGTCGGTAGGCTCGACGCCCATCTCGGAGATGGTGGTGGGCATGCCGATGGAGTGGCACCACCTCTCGTAGGCGGTGATGCCGCGCAAGCCTGTGAGCTTGGGATCCGCGAAGTCTGCCTCCACGCCGAACACGTTCACCGCGAACTGCGCGAAACGGGCGGGGTCGGTGTCCATGACGTAGCGCGCCCAGTGCGGGAAGAGCGCCGAGAGCGTGGCCCCGTGCGTGGCGTCGTAGATGGCGGAGAAGGGGTTGCCCAGCGCGTGGGTGGTCCACTCGTGGCCATGCCCGATGCCCACGATGTTGCTCTGCGCCATCGCGGCGCACCACATGAGGTTGGCGCGCAGATCCACATTGCCGGGGTTGGCCAGAACCTCGGGCGTGAGCGTCACCACGGTGCGCATGATCGCCTCTGCCATGGCGTCCATGGTCTCGGTATGCACGGTGTGCACGAAGTAGCGCTCGCACACGTGGCAGACGATGTCCACCGCGCCGGCTGCCGTCTGGAAGGCGGGCAGGGTGGTGGTGAGGTCGGGCGCCAGAACCGAGAAGAGCGGGCGCATCTTGGGATCCTGGTACATGAGCTTATCGAGGGTGCCGTCGGCATTCTCCACGTCGACGACCGACGAGATGGACGCCTCGGATCCCGCAGCCGCCGTTGTTGCGAGCACGCCGAAGGGGAAGATGGCTTTGGCCTCGCCGAAGATGGCGCGGCGGTAATAGCCCGTGGGGTCCTCGCCGGTACCGAGACCCACCGCGATGGCCTTGGTGGAGTCGATGGCGCTTCCTCCGCCGATGGCGAGCAGGAAGTCCACGCCCTCCTCGCGGCAGAGCTCGATGCCCTTGAGCACGAGCGACATGCGCGGGTTGGGAACCACGCCGTCGAGGTCCACATAGGATACGCCGGCGGCCTCGAGGCTCTTGTGGATGCGGTCGAGCAGGCCCGTCGCCTTCACATAGTCGCCGCCCCAGTGGATGAGCGCGCGCGTGCCGCCGAAGCTGGAGATGAGCTCGCCCAAGCGGTTCTCTCCGCCGTTCTCCATCACGAAGCGGGTGGGCATATCGAACATGAAGCTGTCCATGGGGAGTCCTTTCGCTGCTTAACCGTCTGGTACCAACATCATCCTACCGCACCGCACTTGCGCAGATACGATAAGATAACGGCGACAAACCGAATCGCACAATCGTGTTCTAGGCAGGAGGACAGGTGGCGCGCGGAACAAGCACCATAGAGGCAATCTATCGCCGCCATGTGCAGACGGTCTACCGGCTGTGCTACTCCTATCTGGGCTCGTCGGCGGAGGCCGAGGACGCAACCCAGGCAACGTTCATGAAGCTCGTGGAGCATCCGCGCAGCTTCGAGAGCGAGGAGCACGAGAAGGCATGGCTCATCGTGGCCGCAAAGAACCACTGCCTCGACGTGCTCAAGAGCGCCGCGCACTCCCGCGTGGTGACGCTCGATGAGAACGTGCCCGAGCCGAGCATCGAGGACGAGGTCTTCGCCGATGAGCCGAGCGAGGTCATGCAGGCCATCCGCCGCCTGCCCGAGAAGTACAAGGACGTGCTGTTTCTGTTCTACTACGAGGGCAGGCAGACCGACGAGATCGCGCGCATGCTGGGATCTCCGCCCTCGACCATCCGCAACCGGTTGGCCGATGCACGGGCGCTGTTGAAGAAGGAGCTGGAAGGAGGTGGCAGGACATGACGGATGAGGAGCTCGAGGGTTTGATCGGCGCTGCATATGCGCAGGTCGAGATGAGCCCCGAGGCCGAGGAGCGCATCCTTGCCAACCTCCTCGCCGCAGAAGCGGATTCTGTCAAAGGGACAGGTTATTTGACAGGATTCTCCTCCGTCGATGGAGATGGGGAAAAGCATGCGGGCGATCCTGTCAAGAAACCTGTCCCTTCGACAGGTTCTTCTCGCCGCCGCACCTCCGGATGGCGCCGGGTTGCCCCCGCAGCCATCGCTGCCGTCCTGCTCATCGGGATCTTCGTGGGAACCAATCTCCGTCCGTCATTCAACACCGCCGACAACGCGATGCCCAGCGTGGCCACCGAGAAAGCTGCCGAGGCGGCAGACGAGTCTGCCGATGCCGGTGGAGGGGTGATGCTCATCAACGGCGCTGCTGAGAGCGCGCCCGCGCCCGCGCCCGCCCCAGAGCCTGAGCCTGCTCCCGAACCGTCTTCCGACTCCGCTCCGATGAGGGTGGATGGTGCAGAGGCTGAGAGCTATGCGGTCTCCGACAGCGAGAAAAAGGAGTATGCCGAGGTCATCGTCCTTGAGGACGGTCGCCGCTTTGCCATCGTCGACCTCTACGTGCCCGAGGAGCTCGATCCGGGCGAGCTGGACTGGCAGCCAGCGACGCTCGAGGCCACTGGCGACACAGTTGATGTCGCGCTGCTCGATGACGG
>CAMZCV010000006.1 GCA_947305035.1 uncultured Coriobacteriales bacterium
GCTGCAGCCGCGTCATCGTACACGGCGACCCGGGCAGGATAGACCACCATCGACTCGAGGGAGGGCATATCGGCTGCAGCATCCGCGCCATTCTCGACGAATGGGTAGAATGTGTGCGCCATAATCCCTCCTTTCAACAGGTTCTCATCGGTTGTTGAAAACTTTCATCCAGCTGGAAGAAATGAAAGAAAAGTTTTCAACACATGAAAACAAGATGTTGAAATGCTCCGATGAGTATTTCATGTGGGGTATGAATACTACCACCTTCCATATTATTTCACAGCTTACGAAACCTTTCTGTTCCGTATACGGCATTGATTCCATAGAAAGCGGGTATTATTTGCAAGCTTGTTATTGACAGGAGCCGCTGGTCACCTTTACAATTCTTTGGCTTATCTACTTATATGTCTCATACCCAACACGGGAGGAATAGAAATGAAGCGTACGTATCAGCCCAACAAGCGTAAGCGCGCAAAGACCCACGGCTTCAGGGCTCGCATGGCAACCAAGGGCGGCCGCGCCGTCCTGTCCCGTCGTCGCGCCAAGGGCCGCAAGCGCCTCACCGTCTAAGCAGGCCTCATGAAGACCATCAAATCCAAACGCGAATTTGAGAGGGTCTTCAAAGCAGGGAGGAGATTCTCCCATCCCCTCCTGCGAATCCGTGTGTTGCACCATGACGAAGGCGGCTCTGGAGGACAGGTCGCCTTCGTTGCACCTAAGAGGCTTGGCAACGCACCGGTTCGCAACCGCGGTAAGCGACTGCTGAGGGAAGCTGCCCGATCCTGTGGGCTGCCCTTTCCCAGCTACAGCGTGATCATGCTCGCCACCGACCAGACGGCGTCATCGAAGATGCAGGATGTTGAGCGGGCGTTGTCGAAACTGCTTACCAGGGCAGGTCTTGCAGATGGAAACTAGCGAGAAGAAACCCGGGATTGCAGCGCTCGCCGTCATGGCATGCATCCGTTTCTATCAGAAGCGCATATCCCCGCTCTTCCCCGCCGTCTGCATCTACACCCCCACCTGCTCGGAGTATGCGTTGCAGGCTGTCCGCAAGTATGGTTTCCTTCGCGGCGGGTTCTTGGCAATCAAGCGCATCCTGCGCTGCCATCCTTTCCACGAAGGTGGTTACGACCCGGTTCCGTAGGGTGTACGGAACACTGGAGGATCTATGTGGGATTGGTTTGTTAACCTGCTGACGAACATTCTTGCCGCTCTGCAGGGATTCACGGGCGACTGGGGCCTTGCCATCATCGTGCTGACCTTCATCATCCGTATCCTGCTCACGCCGCTCATGGCTAAGAGCTCCGCGTCCACAGCGCGCATGCAGCTCATGCAGCCCAAGCTCACCGAGCTCCAGGAGCGTTATTCCGACGATCCCGAGAAGCTGGCGGAGGAGACGCGCAAGGTTTATGCCGAGATGGGATTCAACCCGCTTACGGGTTGCCTGCCGGTGTTCCTGCAGATGCCCATCTTCTTCGCACTGTTCACGGTTGCGAGGCAGGTGCCTGCAGATGCCTCGTTCCTCAACATCCTTCCCTCCCTGCCCAGCTCAGTCGCCGAGATGGTTGCCGCCAACGGTTTCGGAGGCGCTATCGTCTACGTGCTGCTCGACCTGCTATTCGGCGTTCTCACGCTCATCCCCATGCTTCTCAACCAGCAGACCCAGACCGAAGATGCACGCCGCCAGTCGCTCATGATGGGCGTCGTCATGTCCATCATGATGGTTTGGTTCGGCTGGTCCGTCCCCTCCGCAGTGCTCCTGTACTACAACACCTCCGCTATCTGGCAGGTTGTCCAGCAGCGCTTCATCGTGTCCAGTGTTATCAAGCACGCGCGCGAGGAGGCCGAGGCCAAGATGATCGACGCACCCGTCGAGGTGGATGTCGTCCGTCGCGAGCGCAAGAAGCGTCCTCGTAAGAAGGCATAATATTTTTGAACATTGTTTGATGTACTGCGTCATGTAACCTGAGGAGATCGTCATGGAAGACGAAACCTTCGAGACAGAGAATGAAGAGTTCACCGCCGAGGATTATGTTGGCTCCGCTTCTGCCGATGATGAGTTTGCAGAGATCAGGGAGCGCTACGAGGCCGGCGAGACGCTGAACGACGACGAGATGGACAAGATCGCCGACGTTGCGGTTGCCTACCTTAGGCAAATCCTTGCACTTTTTGGTGAGACCTCCTCTACCATCGATGAGTACGATGGCGACGATGGTGAGCTTATCCTCGACGTCAACGGTGGCAACCTTGCAGTCCTCATCGGACGCCATGGGCGCACCCTTGACGCCCTCCAGATGATCGTCTCCTCGCTCATGAGCTCTCGTCTCCACTTCTACTATCCGGTCGTCGTCGACATCGAGAGCTATAAAACGCGCCGCAAGAAGAAGCTCCGCAGCATCGCCCTTACGGCTGCCGAGAGGGCTCGTAAACAGGGTCGTGTGGCTCTCTCCCCCATGAACGCCTACGAGCGTAGGATCGTCCACCTGGCTCTCGTCAACGATGACAGTGTTACCACCCACTCCGAGGGTGAGGATCCCAACCGAAGGGTTATCATCACTGCACTTAAAGATAACCTATAATCTTTTCTTGGTGTTTTGTATGAGGGGAGAACAGTCTGAAAACTGTTCTCCCCTATTTGTTTGACAATACTTCTTGATTCAAAGGTTTTTGTCAGGAGCTGAAAATGAATGCTGCAGAGGAATTGCTTGCTGATGGTTTGCATGAGATTGGATTGGATTGCACCCCTGACCAGCGGCTGCTTCTCCTCGAGCATCTCCACCTTGTGATCGAGAAGAACAAGGAGCTGAACCTTACCAGGATTGATTCCCTTGAAGATGGTATCTATCTTCATATCATAGATTCACTGATCTGTGCTGAGCAATTGAAAAGCCTTGGGAATTCCTTGAAGATCCTCGATCTTGGAACCGGTGGAGGTTTCCCTGGCATTCCCCTATCTATCGTCCTTGGTGGTCACGTCACCTTGCTTGACTCGATCAGCAAGAAGGTTGCAGCTGTAGATGGGTTTATCAAACAACTTCATCTAGATAGCTCATGTGCTGCCATATGCTCAAGGTCGGAGGATCTTGCCCGTATAACTCCAGAGTCCTTCGACGTCGTACTTGCAAGAGCTGTTGCTCAAACCAATGTCCTCATAGAGTATGCCTCTCCCCTGCTTGTTGCTGGTGGCATTCTGTGTGCTCTTAAGGCCAATGTGACCGATGATGAGTTCGAACACGCTTCTCTTTCTTCGGAGATTTGCGGCATGAGCATTGTTTCACGTGAAACAATTGAGCTTCCGAAAGGCTATGGTCATCGCGAGATAATATATATAGAGAAGACCGGAGCCCCAAGCATTCAACTTCCCCGTCGAAACGGCATGGCTACGAAAAGACCGCTTGGTATGTAACGACCGTTGATGTTTCACGTGAAACATCTTGGATGGTAGTTTTCGAACATTTATAGCGATCTAAGCAATTCACGATGTTTCACGTGAAACAATCCTCTATGATTGTGTCGTGCCCTGATGCACATATACGCATGAAACGACGACGCATCGAGGAGGATTCGTGGGCTATTCCGACGTAAAGCGAAGCAATCCAAAGAAGGATACGCGAATTATCGCGATAATCAACCAAAAGGGCGGCGTTGGTAAGTCCACAACCGCAATAAACCTTGGTGCTGCACTTGGCGAACAGAAGAAGAAAGTGCTTGTTGTCGACTTCGACCCTCAGGGAAACACGACAAGTGGATTTGGAATCGAAAAAGAAGAGCTGGAAACCGATATCTACGATGTCATGCTCCGTGATGCAGACATTAAAGACGCGGTATGCGACACGCCTGTGCAGAACGTGTTCGTAATTCCGGCAACAATTCAGCTTGCCGGTGCAGAAATCGAGCTCGTGTCAGCAATGGCACGAGAAAGCATCCTCAAGGGGAAACTTGACGAGATTGCCAGCCAATTCGACTATGTATTCATCGATTGCCCCCCTTCGCTCGGTCTTTTGACGGTAAATGCACTTGTTGCTGCAAAATCCCTGCTGATTCCTATCCAATGCGAGTACTACGCGCTTGAAGGAGTAACTAAGCTTATCGAGTCGATGAAAATGGTCAAATCACGGCTCAACCATGATCTTGAGATCTTCGGCGTAGTGATGACCATGTTCGATAGTCGTACAACCCTTTCAAAGCAGGTTGTCGAAGAAGTACAGAACTATTTCGGCAATCTCACATTCAAAACGCTGATTCCCCGGAATGTAAAACTATCCGAAGCCCCAAGCCACGGACTGCCGATTACGCTCTATGCGCCGTCCAGCAAGGGATCCGTAGCATATATGAAGCTTGCAAAGGAAGTGATCCGACGTGGTTAAGAAATCTGGACTGGGAAAAGGCCTCGAATCGCTTATGGGAGAGGCGAATGCGGAAGTTGGATCTGTAACAAGCGATACCGTGCTTCCGCTTGACAAGATCAAGCCGAACAAGAATCAGCCACGTCAGTCGTTTGAGGCTGAGCCCCTGAGCGAGCTAGCAGACTCTATCAAGCAGAACGGCGTTCTTCAGCCCATCATGGTTCGTAAGGTTGGCGCCAAGTATGAGATTGTGGCAGGGGAGAGGCGTTACCAGGCTGCGAAGATTGCAGGGCTCAAGGAGATCCCGGTCCTGATCCGCGAGGTGAGCGACGAGGATGTCTTCAAGCTCGCTCTTATCGAGAATCTTCAGAGAAGCGACCTGAATCCCATTGAAGAAGCTCTGGGATTCAAAACGCTCATAGACCAGAACAATCTCACCCAGGAGGCACTGGCAAAGGCAGTATCGAAGTCAAGGCCGACCATTGCCAACGCCCTGAGGCTGCTGGACCTTCCAAAGGAGGTTCAGGAGTATATGAGCGAGGGTAAGCTCACGGCCGGTCACGCTCGAGCCATACTTGCTGTTGCTGGCGACGAGGGGAGGGTGCGCCTTGCCAAGAAGGTGGTGGAGGAGAGACTTTCGGTCCGTCAGACAGAATCACTCGCTCCACTCTTTTCTGGCAACAATCCTGTACCTTCTCATCGCGAACCCCAGCCAAAGTCTTTCAAACGCGCAGCTAGAGAGCTTAAACTTGCACTTGAGACAACTGTGAAGGTTAAAAAAGTGCGCGGAAAGAACAAGATCGAGATCGAATTCGAGAGCGAGGACGACCTTGCCCGTCTCGTCGAGCGTATCAGCGGAAAGCAGGCATAGATGGAAAAGCTCAGGAACAGGATCATCAGCCTCCTGCTGGTGCTCGGAGCCGGTGCGCTGCTGTACCGCTTCGGACTCACCAAAGAGGCGCGCGACAGTGTCAAACAGGTCATAAGCAGCACGCGCAATGCCTACAACCAGATTGAGAGCGTGCTGAGCGATATGAAGGGCGTGACGGTGGAGGAGGCGATCCTGCCCAATCGCGCGTCAACGATCAGCCAGTGGGAGAAGCTCGGTTTCTAAGAGCATAAGAACATATGTTCCCTTTTCAGCGCAAGGCAGATGGATGGCCTTGCGCTGTTGCGTTAGTCGCTCGATAGGGTCTTCTGCGGGCGATTCACCACGATGATTCCCGCGCAAACCAAAGCGAGGGCCGCCACGGCGATCAGCGGGTTGGCGTTGCGTCCTTCGCCCAGCAAGATGGCAGAGAGCACGACGCCGAAGACGGGGTTCATGAAACCGAACACGCTAACACGGCTCACTGCGTTGACCGCGAGAAGCCTTGCCCACATGGAATAGGCCATCGCCGAGATAAATGCCATATAGAGGAGCAGACCGATAGCAGGAGCGGCAACAGGAGGATTCAGGCGGCCGCCCATCAAGAGGCCTGAGCAGACAAGCACGATGCCTCCTGCGAGGAACTGCCAGCCCGAAAGCAAAACCCCGTCATGGTCGTGGGAGAAGATTCCGATCAGGCAGGTGGAGATACCGGCCCCGATGCATGAGATGAGGACGAACCCCTCGCCTTGGAATGAGAATGAAAGGCCGCTCGAGGCGCTGGCACCACCCAGGTTGATGAGTACCACGCCCGCGAAACCTATGATGCAACCAAGAATCTTCCTGCTGGTCAGACGCTCGGTTCTGAAGGCAAGGGCGGCGAGGAGGATGGCTATGAAGTTGGAGCTCGATTCGATGATCGAGCTTGTCATGCCGGAGGCCCGTGCAAGGCCCATATAGAAGAACACGTATTGACCGACGGTTTGGAATGCTGCAAGCGTGAGGATGGGCCTGATATCGCTTAAGCGGGGGAGCAGGGCATTCTTTCTCGCGATGCTGGTCCCGATGATGACCATGAGCCCTGCAATCGTGAAACGCGTACCCGCGAGCAGAAGCTGGGAAGCCACATCGGACGAGGCGACCGCGAACAGCTCGTAGCAGATCTTGATGCAGGGGAATGCAGAGCCCCAGAGCGCACAGCTCACCATGCAGCCCAGGATGAGCCCGGGCATGGTGGCGAGGAAGGGGGTGTGCTCCTGCTTCTCCAAGGCTACGCGCTACCTCATGCGCTGGCGCAGCTGCCCGCATGCTGCGTCGATGTCGGCGCCGCGCGAGTTACGGATCGTGGCTTCCACGCCCACGCGGGAGAGACGGTCGATGAACTGCTGCGCCTTCTCGGGGGTGGACGGCTTGAACGGCGAGCCGGACACCTCGTTCAGCTGGATGATGTTGACATGGCAGAGCGTGCCGCGGCAGAAGTCGCAGAGCGAGTCGATCTCCTCCTCGGTGTCGTTGACTCCGCCGATGAGCGCAAACTCGTAGGAGGGACGACGGCCGGTCTTGTCAACGTACTCGCCAAGGGCGGCATAGAGGTGCACGAGCGAGTAGCGCTTCACGCCGGGCATGAGGGCGTTGCGCGTCTTCTGCACGGTGGAGTGGAGCGATACGGCGAGCGTGAACTGCTCGGGTTCGTTTGCGAACTTGAGGATCTGGGGAATGAGGCCGCACGTGGAGACCGTGAGGTGACGTGCGCCGATCCCCAGCGCGTCGGGATCGTTGAGCTTGCGGAGCGCCTTGAGCGTCTCATCGTAGTTTGCGAACGGCTCGCCCTGGCCCATGAACACCACGCTCGTCACGCGAGCATTGAAGTCGTTGCGGACATGCATGACCTGCTCGTAAATCTCGCCGGCGGTAAGAGAGCGAGTAAGTCCGTACCTGCCAGTGGCACAAAAAGCGCAACCCATTGCGCATCCAGCCTGGGTGGAAACGCACACGGCGAGCTTGCCGGGTGACGGCATGCCCACGCATTCGACGGACGCGCCGTCGCCAAAGCCGAGCAGGTATTTGCGGCTGCCATCCTCCGAGACCTGGCGTGCGAGTTCGGATGCGCCGAGCGGAGCCACGCGCGCCGCGAGGGCCTCGCGCAGCGGCTTGGGCAGGTTGGTCATCTCATCGGGAGAGGACACGCCCTTGTTCCACACCCAATCCTCGATCTGCTTGGCACGGAACGCCGGCTGACCGAGCTCTGCCATGAGGGCAAGCAGGTCGCCGTGCGTGCAGGCATGAAGGTCGAGCGCGGTGGGGGAGGGGGAGTCGTGAAGGTTCTCTTCTGCCATGGTTCTTTTCTCGTCCTCGTAGGGTCATCGTCCAGCGGGTGCGTTATCCTAATCTAGCAAACCAGTGCATCCAGTGTAACAGGCAGAACGTGGCTAAGGGGCGGATATGACGAGGGACGAGCTGCACAAACTCAACGTGGTCGTGCTTTCGGGCGGTTGGTCCGACGAACGCGAGATCTCGATGGATTCCGGCCGTGCCTGCAGGCAGGCGCTCCTCGAGGCCGGATTCGAGCATGTCACGCTGCTTGACGTCGCAGATGAGGGATTTGTCAAGGCGATCTCCGAGGGCGGTTACGACGTGGCGTTCGTCGCCATGCACGGCCGCTACGGCGAGGACGGCTGCATCCAGGGCTTCCTCGACATCCTCCACATCCCCTATACCTTCTCGGGCGTGCTCGGCTCCTCCGCCGGCACCGAGAAGGACGTCTCCAAGCTGCTCTACCAGATGGCGAACATCCCCTGCCCGCGCGGTACGACGCTTGCTCCGGGCAAAGTACCCACCGAGGAGGAGAGCGAGTTTTTGGTCGGCCAGTTCGGCCTCCCGCTCTTCGTGAAGCCCGCGGCAAACGGCTCGAGCTACGGCATCACCCGTGTGACCGAGGCGAGCCAGATCCCCGATGCAGTGCGCCTTGCCGGCGAGACGGGCGGTCCCGTGCTCGTCGAGAAGCGCATCGCCGGCATGGAGATCACCGTTCCCGTGATCGGCAACGATGATCCAGTGGCACTTCCCATCGTCGAGATCGTCACAGGCGCTGCCTTCTACGATCTCAAGGTGAAGTACGAGCCGTCCGCCCTGCATCACGTCATTCCCGCACGCCTGCCCGAGAAGGTAGCGAAGCTTGCACAGGACCGTGCGGTCGCCGCGCACAAGGCGCTCCGCTGCCGCGGTTGCTCGCGCAGCGACTTCATCGTCACCGACGAGGGCGAGCCCATCATCCTCGAGACCAACACCATCCCGGGCATGACCGCCACGAGCCTCCTGCCCGACTCCGCGCGCCACGCAGGAATCGAGTTCCCCGAGCTCTGCACCCGTTTCATCGAGATGGCCCTCGAGGGCTAGCCCCTGATGGCAGATTCGAAACCAGAGGTGACGACGGCTCGAACGCTCGATGAGCTGCTGCTTCCCGGTACGCCGCCCTCGGTGCGAGCCTCCTATGCGACGCTCGCCGAGCGCGCAGCCACGGCATCGTTCAGCGCGCTCGAAGACGTGGTGGTGCTCGACACCGAGACCACGGGCCTTTCATACAAGGAGTGCGAGCTCATAGAGATCTGCGCCGCCCGCCTGTCGCAATCGGGCGAAGGCGGCCGCTTCCACACCTTCGTCAACCCGGGGCGTCCCATCCCGCCCGAGATCAAAGCCCTGACGGGTATCGGCGATCTCGATGTGGCGGGTGCTCCATCTCCTGAGGAGGCTGTGGCCGCGCTCGCGGATTTCGTGGGCGGGCTGCCCATCATCGCGCATAACGCATCGTTCGACCGCACCTTCATCGAGAGCGTTCCCGGAGGGGGAGCGGTGTCGGACATCTGGATCGATACGCTCGCGCTCTCTCGCATCGCGCTGCCCCGTCTCACCACGCACCGCCTTGCAGATCTGGCGTCGCTCTTCGGCTGCGACTCGGTCACGCATCGGGCAGGCGACGACGTTGATGCTCTTTCCGGCATCTGGCGCATCCTGCTCACGGCGCTGTCCGATTTCCCGCAGCCGTTCCTCGCCAAGCTGGCGTCGCTGCATGAGGAGGTCGACTGGCCGTACCGCCCCATCTTCTCCCTGCTCTCGGGCGTGGCAGACCCCCGCGATTTCTCGCTCAAAGTGTGCCGCCAGCAGCTTATCGAGACGCTCGACCTCACGCCCCGCGTGGATGCCTCCGAGCATGTTTTCGAACTCGAAATTCCCTCGCGTGACGAGGTGGACGGGGAGTTCCTCCCCCAAGGTGCCGTGGGCCGCATGTACGAGGCATACGAACGCAGGCCCGAGCAGCTCGCCATGGCGCGCGAGGTGCTCGACGCCATCGCAACGTCCACGCACCGCTCGCTCGAGGCGGGCACGGGCGTGGGCAAATCCATCGCCTACCTGCTGCCCGAGGTGCTGTTCGCCAAGCGCAACAACATTACCGTGGGCATTGCCACCAAGACCAACGCCCTCACCGACCAGCTTGTCTCGCACGAGCTTCCCGCGCTCGACCGTGTGCTTCCCGGCGGTGTGACGTTCTTCAGCCTCAAGGGCTACGACCACTACCCGTGCCTTGCGCGCGTGGAGCGCGCCTGCTCGGAGGACCTGCCGCTTGCGCTCGTGCCGAGCGACGGCCGCAGCGACAACGCCATCGCCGTGGACATGCTCAACGCGCTGGCGGTCACACTGGCGTTCTCGTGCCAGTCGCCCGAGGGTGACCTCGACGCGCTCGGCATCCGTTGGCGCTACGTGCCGCGCGCCCTGCTCACCTGCACGCCGCACGAGTGCCAGAAGAACCGCTGCCCCTTCTATCCCCACGCCTGCTTCGTGCATGGCGCGCGCCGCCGCGCATCATCGGGCGATGTGGTGGTGACCAACCACTCGCTGCTCCTGCGCAATGTCGAGGCCGACGGGCGCATCCTGCCCCCCATCCGCCACTGGGTGGTCGACGAGGCGCACGGCTTCGAGGCCGAGGCGCGGCGCCAATGGGCGTGCGAGGTCTCCGGGCAGGACTCGCGTGCGGCGTTCGAGCTGTTGGGAGGCCTATCCACCGGAGCCATCCATACGGCTATCGTGCACGTCAGCAAGCAGGAGGCGGCCAATCCCGTCATGCGCCTGCTCTCACAGGCGGCGGCATCCGTCTCGCGGGCGTCCGTTGCGATGGGTGATTTCTTCATCGTGCTCCACGATTTGGTGAACGTCGCCCGCGACCAGGGCGATTACGACACCGTCACCCTGTGGATCGATGACGGCGTTCGCCAGACCCCCGAGTGGGCTGCCATCCTCGAGGCGGGGGAGAAGGGCATCGAGAGGCTCGATGAGGCCGCGCGCACGCTCGGCGAGGCGGTCCAGATGCTCGCCGACTACGACCAGCAGGAGGCCTCCAACCTCGCAGACGCTGCGGCGTTCCTCTCGCAGATGCATGCCAACCTGCGCCTCATCTGCCTGGGCGAGGACGACTCATACGTGTACTCCGCGCAGCTCTCGCGTTCGAAGCGGCGCATAGGGCAGGAGGGCATCGTCGCCGAGAAGATCGACGTGGGCGACGATCTGGCGTCAAAGTGGCTCCAGGAGATGCAGAGCGTCATCTTCACCTCCGCAACCATGGCCATCGGCGAGAGCTTCGACCACTTCGAGCACGCCGTGGGTCTCGACAGGCTCGAGCGCGGCTCGCATCGTTCCCGTCAGCTCGATTCGAGCTTCGATTTCAACGAGGCCATGGCGGTCATCGTGCTCCGCGACCTGCCCGCCCCGGGTTCGCCCGGATATGCCGAGCGCCTTGCCGATGCACTCTTCGACCTGCACGTGGCCATGGGCGGGTCGGTACCTCCGCGAGCGCTTCATGGCGGAGAAGGAGCTCTCGCTCTTCGCGCTCAAGGCGTTCTGGGAGGGGTTCGATGCGGCTGGCGAGACGCTGCGCTGCGTGGTGATTCCGCGCCTGCCGTTCTCGAGCCCAACCGATCCGCTCGCATGCGAGCGCGGGCTGCGCGACCGCAACGCGTGGCGCAACTACGCGCTTCCCGAGGCGGTCCTCGAGGTTAAGCAGGCGGCTGGGCGCCTCATCCGCACCGCCACCGACGCCGGTGTGCTCGTGATGGCCGATTCGCGCCTGGTCACCAAGGGATACGGGCGCGTCTTCCTCAATTCGCTGCCGTCGCAGAACATCAGCGTGCTGGAGACGCCCACGATCAAGCGCTACATCGAGATGTGGCGCCGCTCGCATCGCAGGTAAGCCGTTAGATTGAGTCCTGTTACTGCTCGTTAAGGGCGGAGAGCTGCTGCGCGGCGTAGTCGCGCACGGCCTGTGCCAGCTCGGGGTCGGCAATCTTCACCGACGACCCGCATGCTGCGAGCCTGCGCACGAGCCAAAGACCGCCGTAGTAGGGGATGCTTGCGCGGACGGGCACGTCGCCAGGGTTGCCGAGCAGGCGGAGGCGCGGCCATTCGAGCAGGTCGAGCATCTTGGTCGACGAGAACTCAAGCTCGACCTCGCGCTCAGGCTCCTCCTCGAGCGTGAGGCCTCCGACCTCGAGATCCTCCTCGATGTCCTCCATGCGGTCGAGGCGGAAGCTCCTGTGGGCCCCCTCTTCCGCATCTGCAGCCTCGAGGTACCAGAAGCCGCCGTTCTCGGAGAGGGTGAACGGTTGCACGCGGCGCAACCGCGGAGCGTCATCGGAGCTTCCCTGGTAGAGAAAGCGCAGGCCGGTTCCATAGAAGAGCGCCTGGGAGCACTTCATGACGCGGTCGAGCACATCGGCGTTCGACCACTGGTGCGTCACGCGCTCGTAGTCCTTCTCGGAGACGGCGGGAGATGCGAGCGCGTTGAGGACGGATTGGCGCAGCGGGTCGTCGTCGAACGATCCCAGCCGCTTGAACGCGCTGTCGACGGCGAGCGTCTCGCTGGGGGTGAGCCTCAGCACCTTGCCATGGCTGCCCATCGTCTTGGGTATCTCAACGCCCTCCGTGCCATCGAGCTCTGCGACCGAGAAGCTCGGGCTGATCGCGCCGAGGTTCACAAGGCCGTCGATGATCGAGCGCGCCTCTTCCTCGGAGATGCCGAGGCGGGCGATGATGGAGGAGAGCACGATGGCGTCGCCGCTGTTCGCAAGCGCGCAGATGAGCGTGATGAGCAGGCGGGTCTGCTCGGTGGAGAGGGGACGGCCGACCTTAGGCATCGAGCACCTCCTCGAGACGCGCACGCCAGGCTGAGACGAGCCCCTCGGGAGCGAGGGGACGGATGCCGTTTGCAATGGCCCATGCCGCAGCATCGTCAATGCAGGCAGCCTCCACCTCCCAATTGCTGCCACCCGAGGCGGGGGAGAGGGAGCCTTTGCCGAAGATGGTGGGGGAGAGGGCCGCCCCAAGTTCCTCGGGGATGAAGAACGTGCAGGCAACGGCCTCGTCGCCAATTTGGAAGGGGAGCTTCTTGAAGGCGCTCACGTCGAATCCGTCGGGCATCTCGTAGCAGATGCTGCCCACGCGCTTCGCAGATTCGATTCGGTCGATGCGGTAGGTGTGAGCTGCGCCGGCATCGACGTTTCCGTCGTTGTCGACGGGGGCGCATACCACATACAGCTTGGAGCGCAGGTCGAAGAAGGCGAGCGGAGCGACGCGGCGATGGCGCGACGAGCCGTCGCGGGAGGTGTATGCGATGTCGAGCGCCGTCCGCGTGTTGAGCGCCTCGCGCACGGTGACGAGCACCTCGGGGTCGCGCACGCTGCTGGCCGTGAGGGCATCGACTGCCGCTGCATCGAACAGCCGGTCGATCTTTGCGAGCGCCAAACGCAGCTCGTCCCGCTCGGGAAAGCCCGGGTCGTTGAGCAGGGGGAGCAGTGCGATATCGAGAAACACTGCGTCAACCTCAGAAAGAGCAACACCTTGCGTAAATGAGAGGTCTCGGTTGACCGTCCAGAGGCGGTGGCCTTCGTCGGTTTTCCCCGCCGTCTCGATGATGAGCCCCGTTGCCTTGAGCGCGTCGATGTCGCGCTTGAGCGACTTGCGCGCGCTGTCGAGGGAGAGCTCCTTCTTGCCGAGCTCGAGGTTTGTGGGGTTGTTGTAGACCTGGTCGACGATCTGCGGCGTGGAGAGGGGGCCGGTTGCCTGCAGGAAGAGCGTCGCAAGATGGGCGCGGCGGAACTCGGGCCGCTCGCTGGCGGTCCGGCTGCTCGTCTCGCTGCTTCGCTCGTCCATTTGGGCTCCCACACGCGTATTCCGGTTCTTCTTGACCAACGATAGCGCAATCTATGTGCGCATTCATCGAGAAGGTCAAAAGCGGTATAATCCTAGAGATTATGTCTCTAAGACTGGATGGCTCTCTGAAGAAGGGTTTCTGTCATGGCGAACGCGCATGATTACTTTGAATATTTGAACGAGCAGATCGAGATTTCCCCCGCTAACAGCCAGGAGGAGCTCAATGCTGCGCAGACGATCTCCGAGCTTATGAAGGAGCACGGACTCGAGACCAACGTCGAGGAGTTCGACGCCCCGTCGCTTGCTCGTCTCCCGTTTGCATTCTTACTCATCCTCATGTTCATCGGCGTCTTCATCGCAGGTATCGGCGGAGTGCCCCTGGCCATCGCCGGCATGCTCATCACGCTCATCTGCGTGGCGATCCTCGTCCTCGACTACCTGGGGAACAACATCTTCGAGCATTTCGGCCCCAAGGCGCGCAGCCAGAACGTCGTCGCCATGCACGAGGCATCCGGTCCGCTGGTGGCCAAGGGCAACCGCCCCGTCGTCATCGTCGCCCACTACGACTCCCCTCGCGAGAGCTTCCTGTACAGCACCGGTATCGCGAAGTACCTGCCTGTTCTCCGCCGCTACACGCCCTGGTGCGTTATCGCTGCAGGTGTGGGCGCCTTCTTCCAGATCCTCTTCTTCCTCCCCGAAGCCGCGCGCCGCGTGTTCTGGGTCATCGGATTCCTTGCGGCCATCCCCGCGCTCATCGTTGGCATCGGCGCCATCGCCGAGCGCTTCTCCAGCTGCTCGCTGGGCGCCAATGACAACAA
>CAMZCV010000007.1 GCA_947305035.1 uncultured Coriobacteriales bacterium
GATGTCGTAGGGGATCTCGGGGATGAGGATGACGTCGGCGCCGCCAGCCACGCCCGCATACAGCGGGATCCATCCCACCTTGTGGCCCATGATCTCGATCACGAACACGCGGCCGTGGCTCGAGGCGGTGGTGTGGATGTCGTCGATGAACTTGGTCGCGATCTCGAGTGCCGAGTGGAAGCCGAAGGTGAGGTCGGTCCCCCAGGTGTCGTTGTCGATGGTCTTGGGGAGGGCGATCACGTTGAGGCCCTCTTCGGAAAGGCGGTTTGCGGTCTTGGTGGAGCCGTTGCCGCCCAGCACGCACAGGCAGTCGAGCTTGAGCTTGTGGTAGGTGTGGAGCATCTTCTCCACCTTGGAGACGCCGTTCTCATCGACATCGTCGATGGTCTTGAAGGGCACGCGGCTCGTTCCCAGGATGGTGCCTCCGCGGGTGAGGATGCCCGAGAAATCGCTCCAGCCGAGCATTGTGAAGTTGCTGTCGATGAGACCGCGGTAGCCGTCGTGGAATCCGTAGATCTCGACGGGCTCTTCACTGCCGAGCAGCACCGTCTTGACGATGCCGCGCATGGTGGCGTTGAGCGCCTGGCAATCTCCGCCGCTGGTAAGCATGCCGATCCTGAACATTGGCCGCACCTTCTTCTTCGAAAAACGTTACCGGACCTTACTGGACCTGGGCGATCATCGACATGTTGGTGGACGTGCTGTAGTTGCCCATGCGCGGCGAGGTCTGCGGGTCGCCTGCGGTGATGACCACGAGCTCTCCCGCATTCACGAGGCCCACCTCGCGGGCAACCTGAAGGGAATGGTAGATGGTGTTCTGCAACGTGCCCTGCTCGATGGTCTTATAGGCCTTCGTTCCCCAGATGAAGCAGCAGGTGCGCAGCGTCTCCTCGTTGGGGGAGGGGACGTAGATGGGCAGCTCGGGCCTATATGCCGACACGATGCGCGCGGTGCGCCCCGAATGCGACGGGCAGAGAATGGCCGACGCACCCACCTGCTCCGCCATGAACACGGCGGAATACCCGGTGGCGGCGCTCACGTTGGCAAGACCCTTGCGCTCATGGTATGCCTTGCGCTCCAGCAGGTGCTTCTCGGTCTCGATACAGATGTCCGACATGGTCTTGACCGCCTCGACGGGGAACCTGCCCGACGCCGTCTCTCCGGAGAGCATGACGCAGTCGGTGCCGTCGTAGATGGCGTTGGCCACGTCGGTGATCTCGGCGCGCGTGGGCCGCGGGTTCTCGATCATGGAGTTGAGCATCTGCGTGGCCGTGATGACGATCTTGTAGGCATCGTTGCACTTTCCGATGATCATCTTCTGCATGTGCGGAACCTGCTCCGCGGGGACCTCCACGCCCAGGTCGCCGCGGGCCACCATGATGCCGTCGGACGCCTCGAGGATCTCGTCGAAGTTGGCCACGCCGAGCACGCTCTCGATCTTGGGGAACACCTTCACGTTCTCGGCGCCATGGGCGACGAGGATGCTCCTGATCTCCTGCACGGCGGCTGCGCTGCGGATAAACGATGCGGCGATGGCGTCGATGCCTTGCTCGCAACCAAAGATGATGTCCTCGCGGTCGCGGTCGGTCACCGATGGCAGGCCAACCTCCACGCCGGGGATGTTGACGCCCTTATGCTCGCCCAGCTCTCCGCCGTTCTGAACATGGCAGTGAATCTCGCCGTTCTCCACGGCGGTCACGCTGAGCTCGATCAGGCCGTCGTCGATGAGGATGGTGGCGCCGGGCTCAACCTCGTTGGGCAGGTTCTTGTAATCGAGCGAGATGCGCGTTGCCGTGCAGGGCTCCTCGTCGGCGACCACCACGACGTCGCTGCCCGTCTCGATGGATACCTTGCCGCCGCCCTCGATGATGCCCGTGCGCACCTCGGGGCCCTTGGTGTCGAGCATGATGGCCACGGGAATGCCCAGCTCGGCGGAAACCTTGCGCACGCGGTCCATCATGGCCTTCTGGCTTTCGTGGGTGCCGTGGGAGAAGTTGAAGCGCGCGACGTTCATGCCATTCTTGATGAGCTTGCGCAGCGTCTCCTCGTCTTCGCAGGCGGGACCCATGGTGCAGACGATCTTCGTTCTCTTATCAGCCATTTGAATCGGCCTCTTTTCCAGCGGCTGCTGCCGCTATTGCAGGGCGCCCCCGCCGGGATGGCAGAGGCGCCGTTATTCTCTTCCAGCCGCACCAGCGGCTTTTCAACCGAAAGAGTCTAGCAGACCTGGCTGCCTTGCACGTACTCTCCACCATTCGCGTATGCCACGGCGTTGTCGAGCGTGCACTGCGCGATCTGCGAGAGCGCCTCGCGGGTGAAGAACGCCTGGTGGCTGGTGAGAACGACATTGGGGAAGGAGCAAAGGCGCGCGGTGATGGAGGTGCCGAGGATCTGGTCGCCGCGGTCCTGGTACACGTTCTGGTTCTCCTCCTCGTACACGTCGAGGCCGGCGGCGCCGATCTTGCCGGAACGGATGCCGCGGATGAGCGCGTTGGAATCCACGAGCGCGCCGCGGCCCGTGTTGATGAGGATGACGCCGTCCTTCATCTTGGCGATGCTCTCATCGTTGATCATGTGGTAGCTGTCCTTGTTGAGGAACGCATGGAGCGAGATGAGGTCGGCGCGGGCATAGAGCTCGTCGTAGTCCACGTACTCGTCGACGCAGCCCTCCTCGATGAGCTTCTGGTTGGGGTAGAGGCGCCGATGCGGCCGGTGCCGATGATGCCCGCGGTCTTGCCGTAGAGCGTCTCGCCCACGAGGCCGCCCAGCGAGAAGTTGTTCTCGCGCACGCGGATGTATCCCTTGTGGATGCGGCGGTTGGCGCACATGGCGAGCGCCATGGCATGCTCGGCGATGGCCTCGGGGCTGTATGCGGGCACGCGCGTGACGGTGATGCCCAGCTCCTTGGCCATGTTCACGTTCACGGCGTCGAAGCCTGCGCAGCGCATGAGCACGAGCTTGACGCCCAGGCCCGCGAGCACCTCGAGCGTGAGGGCGCCCACGTTGGCGTTCACGAATGCGCAGACGGCGTCGTAGCCGCGGGCGAGCGATGCGGTGAGCGGGGTGAGGTTGGTATCGGTGTACTCGATGGAGATTTCGGGATAGGCGGGGAGCTCTTTGTCAAAGGACTCTTTGTCATAGCTTGCGGTGCCGTAGAACAGGATCTTCATGGGTTTATGACCTCCTCGATGCCACGGTGGAGAAGCGACAGCTCAAAGTATAGCGCCGGATTGTGCATTTCAACGCGAATGGTGAACGCAGAACCGCAGACGGGGTATAATGACACCTGTTGCAAAGGCAGATAGCCTGGCACAAAGGTGAGCCCTTGCCCCTCCTGGGGAATTATGATCGGGAACCGCGGAACAGACGCCAGGCGCGAACCCCAGGAGGAATGCCCATGAGGGAGTATCTCGAATCCGCTGAGAAGGTCGTCGAAGACCAAGGGACGGATGTCAAAAACGGTCTCACCGCCGCAGAGGCAGCGGCGCGTCTCCAGAAGAACGGTCCCAACAAGCTGAAGGAAGCCGAGAAGGACCCGCTGTGGAAGCGGTTCTTCGCCATGATGGCCGACCCGATGGTCATCATGCTCATCATCGCGGCGGTCATCTCCGCCGTGACCGGCATGATGCAGGGCGAGGCTGACTTCGCCGACGTCTTCATCATCATGTTCGTGGTCGTGCTCAACTCCGTGCTCGGCGTGGTGCAGGAGTACCAGGCCGAGAACGCCCTCGCGGCCCTGCAGGAGATGAGCGCCGCCCAGTCCAAGGTCATCCGCGACGGGCGCCAGATCTCCGTGCCCTCCGCCGAGATCGTGGTGGGCGACATCGTCATCCTCGAGGCCGGCGACGCGGTGCCGGCAGACTGCCGCATCATCGAGAGCGCCTCGATGAAGGTCGAGGAGAGCGCGCTCACCGGCGAGTCGGTTCCCGTGGATAAGATTGTCAAGATCCTCGGCCTTCCCGCCGGGCATGAGGACGTTCCCCTGGGCGACCGCAAGAACATGTGCTACATGGGCTCCACCGTGGTGTACGGTCGCGGCGTTGCCGTGGTCATCGCAACCGGCATGGATACCGAGATGGGCAAGATCGCCGACGCCATCGCAAACGCGGCTGACGAGCTCACGCCGCTTCAGATCAAGCTCAACGAGCTCTCCGGCGTGCTCACCAAGCTCGTCGTGGGCATCTGCGCCATCGTCTTCGTGGTGGGTATCTTCCAGCACGGCGGCATGGCGTTCTTCCAGGATATGGACCAGGTGCTCAACACCTTCATGGTCGCCGTGTCGCTCGCCGTGGCCGCCATCCCCGAGGGCCTCGTGGCCGTGGTGACCATCGCCCTTTCCATCGGCGTCACCAAGATGAGCAAGCGCCGCGCCATCGTCCGCAAGATGAACGCCGTCGAGACGCTCGGCTGCACGCAGGTCATCTGCTCCGACAAGACCGGCACCCTCACGCAGAACCGCATGACCGTCGTGAAGCACTACTCCGAGGACACCCCGCGCCTAGTGCGCTGCATGGCGCTCTGCTCGGATGCCAAGTGGGATAGGGTTGCCGAGCAGGCCGTGGGCGAGCCCACCGAGGCCGCCCTCGTTGCCGACGCCGCCAAGATGGGCTTCACCTCCAGCGACCTCGATGCAGCCAACCCGCGCGTGGGCGAGGCGCCGTTCGACTCCGGCCGCAAGATGATGTCCGTGGTGAACCTCTCGCCGTCCGGCGACTACATCCAGCACACCAAGGGCGGCCCCGACGTGGTTCTCGCGCGCTGCACCAAGTTCCACACCTCCGAGGGCGACGTTCCCATGACCGACGAGCTGCGCGCCAAGATCATGGAGCAGAACAAGGCCATGGCCGACGACGCGCTGCGCGTCATGGCCGCCGCCCGCGTGAACTACCACAAGAATCCGCCCGCCAGCTACGAGGCGGCAGATCTCGAGAAGGACATGGTCTTCATCGGCCTCTGCGGCATGATCGACCCGGTGCGCCCCGAGGTCAAGGACGCCATCATGGAGGCCCATGGCGCCGGCATGCGCGTGGTCATGATCACCGGCGACCATATCGACACCGCCGTGGCCATCGCCAAGGAGCTCGGCATCGTGCGCGATAAGAGCCAGGCCATCACCGGCGCAGAGCTCGACAAGATCTCCGACGAGGACTTCTTCACGCGCATCGAGGAAATCGGCGTCTACGCGCGCGTCCAGCCCGAGCACAAGACCCGCATCGTCGACACGTGGAAGAAGAAGGGCATGGTCGTCGCCATGACCGGTGACGGTGTCAACGACGCGCCCTCCATCAAGAAGGCCGACATCGGCGTGGGCATGGGCATCACCGGCACCGACGTCACCAAGGGCGTCGCCGACATGGTGCTCGCCGACGACAACTTCGCCACCATCATCGGTGCCGTCGAAGAGGGTCGCCGCATCTACGACAACATCCGCAAGGCCATCCAGTTCCTGCTCTCGTCCAACCTCGCCGAGGTCATCTCGGTGTTCGTGGCGTCGCTCATCGGCTTCGTCATCCTCGAGCCCACGCACCTGCTGTGGATCAACCTCATCACCGACTCCCTGCCGGCGCTTGCCATGTGCATGGAGGAGGCCGAGCCCGACATCATGAAGCGCAAGCCGCGCAACTCCAAGGACGGCATCTTCGCCAACGGAATGGGCATCGACACGCTCTTCCAGGGCGCTGTCATCGCAGCTCTCACGCTCGCTTCGTACTTCATCGGCATCAGCCACGCCGGCGTGAGCCTCGCCGAGGCCGTTGCGAGCGATCAGGCCGGTCTCGAGGGCATGACCATGGCGTTTCTCACGCTCTCCATGGTCGAGATGTTCCACTCGCTCAACATGCGCAGCCGCCGCGGCTCCATCTTCAAGCTCCCCACGCAGAACGGCTGGGCTTGGGGCGCCTTCGCGCTTGCGCTCCTGCTCACGTGGGTCGTCATCGAGACCCCGCTCTCGCAGCTCTTCCACTTCGCAGAGCTCGACCTCATGCACTACGGCATCGCCATGGCGCTCGCGTTCTCGATCATCCCGATCATCGAGATCTACAAGTCCGTCATGCGCGGCATCGAGAAGGAGAAGTAGAGCGTGGCGAAGCGCGGCGGCTCAAAGCGCACGCAGTCTACCGACGCCGGCAGGGTCATCGAGGCCCTGCCGGCGCTCTCGCATCTGGCCGATGTTCCCAACTTCGACGAGCTGAAGCCGCACGACTCCCAGCGCGCGGCATTTGCCCGAGCACAGGATCGGCTGGGCGATGACGTGGAACTCGCCTGCGTGGTGCGCCTCGACAGGGGCTTTCCCGCGCTTGCCACGGAGAACGCGCTCTTCCGCGCCGAGTTCGCGACCAAGCTCACCAAGGGCGGAGACAGCCGCGTGGCCGTGGGCGATTGGGTTGCGGCGCGCCGTCCTGCCGAGCACGATATGGGCCTTATCGAGGAGATCCTCCCGCGCACGAGCGATATTGCCCGCTGGCGCGGCAAGGCGCGTGGCGAGAAGCAGACCCTCGCCGCCAACGTCGACATCGTCATCGTGGTGCAGGCGCTCCTGCCGGGCGAGTTCGACCCCGAGCGCATCGTGCGCTCCGCCGTCATCGCGCGGGATTGCGGTGCCGAGGTCGCCGTGGTGCTCACCAAGGCCGACCGCGTGGATGCCGCGCACCGCGAGGCTGCTGTGGCTGCTATCAGGGCGCTCATCGGCGATGATGTCTCCATCGCCGTGACTTCTTCGGAGGAGGGGAGCGGCATCGACGACGTGCGTGCCCTTGTCCCCTCGGGCACCATCGCCATCGTGCTGGGGGAGAGCGGTGCGGGGAAGTCAACGCTTCTGAATGCCCTGCTCGGCCACGAGGCGCTCGAGACGGGCGCCGTGCGCGAGCGTGACGACGCGGGGCGCCATACCACCGTGGCGCGCCGTATGGTGTCGCTGCCGAATGCGGGCATCATCGTGGACGAGCCCGGGCTTCGGAGCCTGCCGCTCGTGGGGCACGAGCGTGGGCTCGCCAAGGTGTTCCCCGATATCGCAGAGGCGGCTTCTACCTGCAAGTTCAGGGATTGCACCCACACGCACGAACCCGGATGCGCCGTGCGCGGCGGTTCGTTTGCACCCGAGCGTGTGGCAGCCTATGTTGCCCTCGCTTCCGAGATGCGCGCCAACGCCGCCACCCTCGATCCCGACATCGTGCTTTGAGACAGTGCTCCCGGGGAGGAGTGTCTCACTGAGACAGTGCTCCCGGGGAGGAGTGTCTCACCGAGGACCGCCGCATTGTGCTATCGTTCTGACCCAATCAAACATCGGGAGGACGCCATGGCACACCGGCAATTGAGCGAGTCGGGCTTCTACCACATCACCATGCGCAGCGCAGGCCAGATCGCCCTGTTCGAAGATGATGACGATCGCAGGAAGTACCTTTCTTTGCTTAAAGCTGCACGCGACAAGTACAACGCGCGGATCATCGCCTGGGTGCTTATGACCGACCACGTGCACCTTATCGTAGATTTCGGTGAGAATCCCCAGAATATCAGCGCATTCATGCATTCGATCGATCATCCCTACAGTTGCTACTTCAATGCGAAGACGGGCAGATCGGGCACTCTGTTCCAGAGTGTGTTCTGGAGCAAACCGCTCATCGATGACTCCCAGCTCATCGCCACAACCTACTATGTCCATATGAACCCTGAGAATGCCTGCATCGCACCCATGCGGGAGTATCGGTGGAGCAGCTATCGCGAGTATGCAGGGCTGCAGTGGGCCGTCGACACGAGCACGGTGCTCGAATTGTTCGGAAGTTTCGAGGCGTTCGATGCATACGAAGGGTCGCCGAAGGATGTTGTAAGCAGGGCATCATCCGTGGCCCCGCAAGACGGAGATGTGCTTGCGAGGGCGATGGCCCTTGCTGGAGTGAAGACCTCGGACGAGCTCAGGGCCCTTCAAAAAGTGCAGCGAGATGAGCTGATCCGAAAACTTGCGAGCGAGGGGAACAGCGCGCGGAAGATTGCGCGATCATTCGGAATCGGCCATGCGACCGTCTCCCGCATCATAAAATGAGACAGTGCTCCCGGGGAGGGGTGTCTCATGAGACAGTGCTCCCGGGGAGGGGTGTCTCACGAGGGCATGATGAAGTGCGTGCGTGCCCCGCGCTCCGGCTGGGGATGCTCGATACCCGCAGCACGTCCCGCCTCGATGCAGCGTAGGAGCCACGCCATGTTGTGCGCAAGGTTGCGCAGCGTCTGCATGCCCTCCTCATCGCGCATGAGGTCATCATGCGTGAAACCGTGCAGCTCGTTCCAGTAGGTGGAGCCCACGCAGGGCATGCCCGCGATGCCGAAGTACTTGTTCATCACGTCGAGCGTCGCCGTGGTGCCGGCGCGTCGAGCCACGCAGATCGCTGCACCGGGCTTGCCGTCGAACACCTTGCGGAAGCCCGCATAGAAGACGCGGTCCAAGAAATCGAGCACGCGGCCCGCGGGATGGGCGTAGAAGACGGGCGTGGCGAAGATGAAGCCATCGGCCCCCTCCGCCTTGTCGATGAAGTCGTTCACGCCGTCATCCTTGAAGATGCAGCGTCCCGTTTCGGAGCATTTCCCGCAACCCAGGCAATCGCGCACAGGCGCAGCGCCCACGTTGACGATCTCGCTCTCGATGCCGTCCTTCTCGAGCTCAGACGCGATGTACTCCAGCATGAACGCGCAGTTGCCCTCCGCGCGCCAGCCGCCGTTCAACATGAGAACCTTCATGGCAGCCTCTCCTCTCTGTGCGTTAAGCTTCATTTTAGGTTACGCTGCTATCGTGGCAACCTACGGTTACGTGGACGAAGGGAAGACCATGAGGATCCTTCTCGCAGAAGACGAGCGCGAGCTTTCCCGTGCCCTCGTCGCGATTCTCAATCACGCCGGCTATACGGTCGACGCCGCGCTCGACGGCGAGGAAGCGCTTTACAACCTCGATATCAACGACTACGACATCGCCATCCTCGACATCATGATGCCCAAGGTCGACGGGCTCACCGTGCTCAAGACCATCCGCGAGAAGGGCCTCGCCCTGCCCGTGCTCATGCTCACGGCCAAATCCGAGATCCGCGACCGTGTTGCAGGGCTCGATGCCGGTGCCAACGACTACCTCACGAAGCCCTTTGCGGCGCAGGAGCTGCTCGCGCGCATCCGCGTCCTCACGCGCACCACGCCCACGGTGGCCAAGCGCGAGCTCTGCTTCGGCGACATCTCCCTCGACGAGCAGGCTTCCCAGCTGGTGTGCGCCAGCGAGCGCGTCGACCTCACCGCCCGCGAGTTCCAGATGATGGAGATGCTCGTCACGGCCAAGGGCGCAAAGCTCTCCACCGATGCGTTCATGCGCAAGGTCTGGGGCTCGCTTTCGGATGTCGAGACGAGCGTGGTGTGGGTGAATCTCTCCAACCTGCGCAAGAAGCTGACACGGGTTGGCTCGTCGGTGCGTATCTCTGCGCTGCGCAATGTGGGTTACTTCCTCGAGGTGGGGGAGAACGAAGGATGATCAAGCAGCTCCGGCGCAAGTTCATCATCATCGCGCTCGCGAGCGTTGCAATCGTGCTGCTCCTTATCGTGGGCGGTATCAATATCGCCAATTACGTCTCGGTGATGTCGCAGGAGGATGCGCGCACCGATCTGGTCGCCGCCGCCGATGGCGAGCTTGCCGAGTTCGGCCGGGACCTTTTCGATAACCCGGAGGGAAAGCAGGGCCCCGGTGGACCTGCTGACTTCCAAGGGCAGGGCTTCGGGCAGCATGGGTTCAACCGCGGCTTGGGACGCGAGACGCCCTTCGACACCCGTTACTTCATCGTGTGGGTCGATGCGGATGACAGCGATGCCGACGGTATGCTCGCCGTCTCCGCAGACCTCTCGCACATCATGTCCATCGACGCCGCGGAGGCGCTCGATCTGGGCGAGCGCGCATGGAGGTCGAATCGCGAGCGGGGCACCTTGGAAGGCTATCGGTTCCTGCGCTGCGAGATTGACGGCGAGGAAGCCATCGTCTTCGTCGACATGTCGCGCGAGCTGTCGTCGTTCTCGTCGTTCGCGCTGGCGAGCGCGGTTGCCAGCCTTGTGGGCCTTGCCGCCGTTGCCGCCATCCTCGTGCCCGTCTCGGCCATCGTGGTACGGCCCATCGAGGAGAGCCAGGAACGCCAGCGGCGTTTCGTCACCGACGCGAGCCACGAGCTCAAGACCCCGCTCGCCATCATCTCGTCGAGCGCCGATGTCCTGGAGATCGAGAACGGCGAGAGCGAATGGGTTGAGAGCATTCGCCACCAGGTGAGCAGGCTCTCCGACCTCACAGCCAAGCTCGTCACGCTCACCAAGGCCGAGGAGGGCACCGCGAGCATGCGGGTGGCCGATTACAACCTCACGGCCGTCGTCGAGGAGCTTGCGCACGAATTCGAGCCGGTGGCGGTTGCCAACGGCAAGTCGCTCGAGGTTCGCGTGGCGCCCCTGCAAACCGCCCGCGGCGATAAGACGCTTGTGCGCCAGGCGGTTTCGCTCCTGCTTGATAACGCCCTCAAGCATTCCGACGATGGGGGAGCGGTGCGTCTTTCCGCCGAGGCAAGGCGCGGACATGCGCGCATCAGCGTGTGGAACACCGTCGACGGGATAGCTCCGGGCGAGCACCCCGAGTTCTTCGAGCGGTTCTACCGCGCCGATGAGGCGCGCTCGTCATCGGGCGGGCATGGCATCGGACTTGCGGTCGTCTCCGCAATCGCCGAAGCGCATGGCGCCAGCGTTTCCGCTCGCTCCGAAGACGGACGCTCCCTCGAGATCACCGTCACGCTGTAGACGCTTCGATGCCCCATCGAGGGGCTGCCTCGTCACTGCATGGCTTTAGGTTCCATTTAAGTTGCCTCCCTATAGTGTTCTCGACACTCAAGGAGGTGCAACCATGTCCAACCAGTTCGTGTTCAAGCGCTACGAGATCAAGTACCTCGTCACCGACGAGCAGCGCGCCCGCATCGAGCGCGCAATGGCTCCCTTTATGGTTGCGGACGAGCACGGCGAGTCAACCATCTGCAACGTCTATTACGACACGCCTTCGCATCTGCTCATCCGCCGCTCTTCCGAGAAGCCCGTCTATAAGGAGAAGGTGCGCGTGCGCTCCTACGGCCGCCTCGCCGAGGGCGGGGAGATGTTCGTCGAGCTGAAGAAGAAGTACGACGGCGTGGTGTACAAGCGCCGCATCCTCGCCGATGCAACCCGCGCCAACGCCCTGCTCTCCGGCGCAGCGGAGCCTGCGGACCAGATCGAGCGCGAAATCGCGTTCGCCGCAAAACGCTATGAGGGCCTCGTGCCCGCCTGCTACATCGCCTACGACCGCTGCGCGTTCTTCGCCGCCGACGATCGCGGTTTCCGCGTCACCTTCGACCGCAACATCCGCTGGCGCGAGGATCGTCTCTCGCTCTCCGAGGACACCGACGGCGAGCAGCTGCTCGAGCCGGGGACGTCCCTCATGGAGGTCAAGTGCGCGGGCGCCATGCCGCTGTGGCTCGTGCGCGAGCTCACGGCGATGCGCCTCTTCAAGACATCCTTCTCGAAATACGGCACGGCGTGGGCCCGCTCCGGTGCTGTCGTGGCCGCTTCGCCCGCTCCCGTGCGTGCTCCGAGGCACGCCACCGTGCTCCCAACCCCCGCGTTCGCCCATACCCAGCGCCGCGCCGCCCATGCGCGCGTGGCATAGATAGGAAGTGACCAAGATGTTCGAATCCCTGTTTGCAACCACCGCCACGACCACCTCGCTCGGAATCTCCTCCATGCTCGCGGCAATCTGCGCCGCCCTCATCCTGGGCCTCGCAATCTCGTGGGTGTACACGCTGCGCAGCCGTGCCACGCGCTCGTTCGTCCTCGCCCTCGCCATCCTGCCCGCTATCGTCGCCGTCGTCATCATGATGGTCAACGGGAACGTGGGGGCAGGCGTTGCGGTTGCAGGGGCTTTCTCGCTCGTGCGCTTCCGCAGCGCGCCCGGTTCCGCACGCGATATCTGCTTCATCTTCCTCGCGATGGCGGTGGGCCTGGTCTGCGGCATGGGATACGTGCTCTATGCGGGCATCATCACCGCCGTCCTCTGCGCCGTGCTCGCAATCTACCAGCTCTCCGGCCTCGGCATCCGCAGCAGCATGCGCGACCGCACGCTCAGGATCACGATTCCCGAAGATCTGGACTACTCCGACCTCTTCATCGACATCTTCGCCGCCTATACCACCTACCACGAGCTCGTTGCGGTGAAGACCTCCAACATGGGCAGCCTCTACAGGCTCACCTACGAGGTCGGCATCGCCGACTCGGCAAACGAGAAGGCCATGATCGACGAGATCCGCTGCCGCAACGGCAACCTGGAAGTCGCTCTGACCCGTCAGGAGACCGAGGGCGCGCTGTAGCCAGCCGCCCTCCCTTGTTTTTCAAACCGCGGAACGTTCGTGCTTCCGTTGGGTATACTTGACGGTGTGTGTCCGTGCTCCAAAGAGGAGAGATGATGGATAACCATCCGCAGTACCAGCCCCAGGCTCCCACGAACGTTCCGCCTGCATACCCGCAGCAGGCCTACCAGCAGCAGGCTCCCGCGCCCGCCTACCAGCAGCAGATGTACGCCCAGACCGCGTACCAGCAGCAGGCTCCAGCGCCAACCTACCAGCCTCAAGCCCCTGCTCCCACGTACCAGCAGCAGGCCCCTGTCCCCGCGCAGCCTCCTGCGGTCAAGCCCAAGAAGGGCTGGGGCATGATGTTCGCGGCCTTCGCGCTCGTCCCCTTGTTCATCGTGGGCGAGATCGCCGGCCTGTACCTGGGCGACTACACCCCGCTCGGAGAGGACATCGGCGCAGAGCTCGGCGGCGCGCTGTCCATGCTCATCCCCTGCCTCCTCCTTGGCGGCGCGAAGGTGGTCAACATCACCAAAGATTCGTTCAAGTGGGCATGGCGCGCCCTGTGGTGGTCCATCGCCATCTCTGCGGGCATCGCCATCTACGACCTTTGGGCAACCATCGACGCCGGCGAGTTCGTGCTCGCCTCCGATTGGCCCTGGCAGTTCTTCCTCTCCGTCGTCTTCTGCATCTTCATCGGCTTCCTCGAGGAGTTCATGGTGCGCGGCCTCGTGCTCAACGGCCTGCTCGCCCGTATGGGCAAGACCAGGAAGGGCATCGTGTGGGCCTGCATCCTGAGCTCCATCTTCTTCGGCCTGCTCCATGTCGATGTCACGTCGATCGGTTCCTCAACCCCGCTTGAGATTCTCCAGGGCGTTCTCAAGGTGCTCCAGACGGGCATGTACGGCTTCGCGCTCGCGGCTGTTGTCTGCAAGACGGGCGAGATCGTCTCGGCAGCACTGCTCCATGGCCTCGATGACTGGCTGCTCTTCGTGCTCACGTTCGTGATGGGCGAGAACCCCTTCGTGACCGAGTACGTCTCCGAGGGCACCGAGGAGGGCTGGGCCACTGCGATCGTCTACATCATCTGCATCCTGCTCTACATCCCGCTGGTGGTGCGCGCCATCAAGACGCTGAAGAACATCGACACGCCCAACCGCGGCGCATTCTTCCGCGAGCGCAAGGGTGTTGTCGAGGCTTCGTCCGCGCCAGCGCCCGCTATGGCGGCGGCTTCAGCAGCGGGCGTCGTGTCGGCTCCGCAGGTCGCGCCGCAGGTCACGGGATATACTGCTCCCGCCGCTCAGATGTATCAGCAGCAGGCTCCCGCGCCGGTTCCCCCCGCAGGGTTCGTGCCTACGCAGATTCCCGATCAGTCCCTGTATCAGACGGGTCAAAACGGCCCTCAAAGAATGTAGAGGCTGCGGGACCCACGAACACGCCGGAAAATGCGGTGAAGAGGCCCTTGGCGGTCGCATAGGCTATGCCGCGACCCAGGGCGAACTTGATGAGCTGTGCGAGGCCAAGGAAGATTCCCACGGTGAGCAGGCACACGATGAGGCGCACGACCTTGCGCTTGATGCTGCAGTCTGTGGAGAAGCGCACATAGCGGTGCTCGAGGAACCATCCCACCACGATGCCTGCCAAGATACCCGCATTGCTGTAGGCGTCGAGCTGCATCTTCGCAGGGTCGACGAGCAGCACGCCGCCCACGTAATCCATGGGATAGGG
>CAMZCV010000008.1 GCA_947305035.1 uncultured Coriobacteriales bacterium
AATATGAATAGCGACCTTTAAGAGCGGTACGGAGAGACCGACAAGGCGCCCAGAGCATATACGCTGCATGCCATCGGAGCATCCTCCCGCATAGGGATGGGTGCTTTTTTCTTAGGTGCGCGGTGTGCGGGCAAACAGAGAGGAGCGCATATGAATCTGCTGGTCGACGAGATGGCCCGCCCCGAGGCCATTTTGGTGCTGGAAGACGGCACGGTCTTTCGCGGGCGCTCGTGTGGAGCGGAGGGCGAGGTTGCTGGCCCCATTGCCTACGATACGGACATCTTCGGATACCAGCGCGCGCTCGGGAAGCCCGAGAACGCCGGCGCCATCTTGGCCTTCACCTATCCGCAGGCGGGCAACTTCGGCATCAACGCCGATGCTCCTGCGCGGGCGGTTGCCGCGGGCGTGGTGGTGCACGACATGATCTACACCCCCTCGAGCTGGCAGTGCGAGAAGAGCCTGCCCGACTACCTTGCCGAGCAGGGAATCGTGGGTATCGAGGACATCGACGTGCGTGCGCTCGTGGCGCATCTGCGTGGAAAGGCTCCCATGCGCGCCACCATCACGACCGCCGCAAACGACGTGCCCGCGAAGGGCGGTGAGACCAATGCCTAAGCGCACCGATATCAAGAAGATCCTCATCATCGGGAGCGGCCCCATCGTGATCGGCCAGGCGTGCGAGTTCGACTACTCCGGCACCCAGGCCTGCAAGGCGCTGCGCGGCGCCGGATACGAGGTGGTGCTCGTGAACTCCAACCCCGCCACCATCATGACCGACCCCGAGACTGCGGACCGCACCTACATCGAGCCCATCACCGTGGAGAGCGTGACCCGCGTGATCGAGCGCGAGCGGCCCGACGCGTTGCTGCCCAACATGGGCGGACAGAACGGCCTCAACTGCGCCGTCGCGCTCGGAAAGGCGGGCGTGCTCGAGAAGTACGGCGTGGAGGTTATAGGCTGCAATGTCGAATCCATCGAGTGCGGCGAGGATCGCGAGCTCTTTGCCGAGGCCATGCGCGACATCGGCCTCGAGGTGGCGCGCTCGGGCATCGCGCACAGCGTTGCCGAGTGCGAGGCCATTGCCGATGAGCTGGGCTACCCCGTGGTGCTCCGCCCCGCGTTTACGTTGGGAGGCGCGGGTGGCGGCATGGCTCGCAACTGCGACGACCTGCTGCGTATCGCCGAGGAAGGCCTCGCGCTCTCGGCCAACGGCGAGGTGCTCGTGGAGCAGAGCGTGGAGGGCTGGAAGGAGATCGAGTACGAGGTCATGCGTGACAGCGCGGGCAACGGCGTCTGCATCTGCTCGATCGAGAATCTCGACCCCATGGGCGTGCACACGGGCGACTCCATCACCGTTGCGCCCGCGATGAGCCTGACCGACGCCGAAGTTGCAAACCTGCGCGACATCTCGCTCAGAATCATGGACCGCGTGGGTGTGGCTGCGGGCGGTTCCAACGTGCAGTTCGCCGTGAACCCCTCCGACGGCCGCGTGATCGTGATCGAGATGAACCCGCGCGTCTCGCGCAGCTCCGCGCTGGCGAGCAAGGCCACGGGATTCCCCATCGCCAAGATCTCCGCGCTGCTCGCAGTGGGCTACACCCTCGACGAGCTGGAGAACGACCTCGTTGCCGGCCGTTCCATGAATGCCGATCCCACCATCGATTACGTGGTGGTGAAGGTGCCGCGCTTCGCCTTCGAGAAGTTCAAGGGCACCGACGTCACGCTCACCACGCTCATGAAGGCGGTGGGCGAGGTCATGAGCATCGGAGCCACCTTCGAGGAGGCGCTGCAGAAGGCCATGCGCTCGCTCGAGCAGGGCTATCCCGGGCTGTGCGCCAGCTCGGACGACGCCTACGATGAGGAGCGCTTCGACGAGCTCGTGGCGACGCCGACGCCCGAGCGCATCCTCTACGTGGCCGAGGCGCTGCGGCGTGGTTGGAGCGTAGGGCGGATGTACGAGACCACGGCCATCGACCCATGGTTCCTCCATCGCATCGCCGATATCGTGGCTGCCGAGCGCGCCATCGCGGCGCGCGGAATCGCAGGGCTCGATGCCGCGCACATGCTCGCGGCAAAACAGCTGGGATTCTCCGACGCGCAGATCGCCCAGCTCACGGGCTCCACCGAGGATGTCGTGCGCGCGGTGCGCGGCGTGCTGGGCGTGCGCCCGCTCGTTAAGACGGTGGATACGTGCGCGGGCACTGCACGTGCGCGCGGCGGCTACCACTACCTCGCCTACGAGCGCGGCGGGGCGACCGAGTGGCATGAGGCCGCCAAGCCCCGCGTGGTGATCCTCTCCGCAGGTCCCAACCGCATCGGTCAGGGCATCGAGTTCGACTACTGCTGCTGCCACGCGGCGTACGCGCTGGAGGCTGCGGGGTTCGAGACCGTTATGGTGAACTGCAACCCCGAGACCGTGTCCACCGACTACGACACGAGCGACCGCCTGTACTTCGAGCCGCTCACCTTCGAGGACGTCATGAACGTCATCGAGATCGAGAAGCCCGTGGGCGTGATCGTGACGCTGGGCGGGCAGACCCCCATCAACCTCGCACGGCGCCTCAAGGCTGCCGGCGTCCCCATCATGGGCACGCAGCCCGAGGCCATCGACCTCGCCGAGGACCGTGACCGCTTCGCCGCGCTGCTCGACCGGCTGGAGATCTCCTATCCGCCCAGCTCTACGGCTTCGACGCCCGAGGAGGCCAAGCAGGTTGCGCGGCGCGTGGGGTATCCCCTCATCGTTCGTCCGAGCTACGTGCTGGGCGGACGCGGCATGGCGATCGTCTACAACGACGACGACCTGCTCACCTACATGGCTGAGGCGGCGCTCGTCTCGCCCGACCATCCGGTGTATCTCGATGCCTTCCTCGAGGATGCCGTGGAGCTCGACGTGGACGCGCTCGCCGACGGCGAGGGCTGCTACGTGGGCGCCGTGCTCGAGCATATCGAGGAGTGCGGCATCCATTCGGGCGACTCCGCGTGTTGCTACCCGCCGTTCTCGCTCTCCGATGCGCTGGTGGAGCGCGTCTGCGGCATCACGCGCAGGCTTGCAGCGGAGGTGGGCATCCGCGGACTTCTCAACGTGCAGCTTGCCGTGCGCGATGAGCAGGTCTTCGTGATCGAGCTCAACCCGCGCGCAAGTCGTACCGTGCCCTTCTCGTCCAAGGCCACGGGCGTTCCGCTGGCGGCGTATGCGGCGCGCATCATGGCGGGGGAGAAGCTTGCCGACCTCAACCTTCCCGAGGAGCTGGCAGAGACGGGCCGCTTCTGCGTGAAGGAGGCCGTCATGCCGTGGAGCCGCTTCCCGGGCGCCGATGTGCACCTCGGTCCCGAGATGCACTCCACGGGCGAGGTCATGGGCGTGGATTCCACCATGCCGACGGCCTATGCCAAGACGCGCCAGGCAATCGACTACGAGGTTCCTAGCAGCGGAAACGTGTTCATCTCGGTGTGCGACCGCGACAAACGCTCCATCGGGCCGGTAGCGCTTGCGCTGCGCGGGCTCGGTTACGACCTGCTCGCTACGAGGGGTACTGCCAAGGTGCTGCGCGCGGCGGGGATTCCCTGCGAGGTGGTCCAGCCCATCAGTGCGGGAAGCCCCAACGTTCTGGACCTCATGGCAGCGGGCGAGGTTGCGTTCATCATCAACACGCCGCACGGTCACAGCTCGCGCGGTGACGGAGCCAAGATGCGCAGCGAGGCAGTGATGCGCGGCATCGACATGGCGACCACGATGAGCGGAGCGACGGCGCTGGTGCAGGCAATCGCCGCGCTGCGTTCCGGAGGCCTGGGTATCTACGCCCTGCAGGACTGACAGTTTTGCCCGTAGTGTAGTTGTCAACTATTGGTACAGCGGGATGACCTGCCACATCATCGGTAGGCCATCCCGCTGGATTATCTCCAAAACGTGGCAAATCGCCTGATTGCCTACCAGTATGCTGGTTGGCTCAAGGTGGTCGGCCGTCTTCCGAAGCAGCTGAGGCAGGTTAATCGCCCTGTCGCGATATACTTATGCACGTTGAAAGCATTCCCGTTTGCTGGAGAACCGCATGAACCTCGATGTGCTCTACGGCGAGGACGTTGACATCGCGTTCCTCGAGAAGCTCGACCCGGTTGACGAGGCCTGCTACGAGCAGCGCTATTGGGGCGAGCTCAAGAACACCGTCGACCGCTACATCAAGAATCCTATGCAGTTCGTCTTCGTGCTCGACCGCGATACCGACCAGCTCGCCGGCTACCTCAACTTCTTCCCCTGCGAGCATGATCTCTACCTCGACAACCTCTACCGCTGCCCCGAAATCCGCGATGACGATATCCTGCCCGAGGAGGTTGCGCCGTGGCGTACCGATGAGAACCATGTGTTCATCATCTCGCTCTGCGTGCATCCCGACTACCAGGGCGGCGAGGCGATCCGCCTGCTCACGAACAGTTTCGTGAGCTACCTCAACCATTTGCAGGACGATCTTGGTTATCCCATCACCGATATCATGGGAACCACGGTCTCGCCCAACGGCATTAAGGCGCTGCGCAACATGCTGTTCCGCCAGCTCCGCACGCTTCCCGACGGCGATATCGTCTGCATCTGCGACGGCAAGCGCCTCGAGGGCTTGCTCGCGGGAAACCACTATCGAAAAACATATCGCGATGACCTCTACCTGCTCATCCCTCTTGCGGAGCACGAGGACAACCTGCGTCTGGATGCGCTGTTCGAGGGTGGTGCTGCAGGGAACGACGACCTTGCCGCGCGCATGATCGACGGTCTCGAGGAGTTCATCGGCTACGAGTGCTCCAACGAGGTTGCCTCGCAAATCGAGTTTGCCCAGCTCGGTGCCTTCGATTTCCTGCATACGACCGACGACTACGAAGGTCCCGTCTTCGATGCCCGTGCGACCGATGCGCAGGAGACGGCCGATACGTACCGTTGGACCTCGCGCGCGGAGTATGATCCCGCGTTTGCGGACGAGCCCCAGGAGGTGGTGATGGGCGACGTCCGTGGACACGTTCTGCTCGCCGCGCATCGCCAGACCCATATGTTCGTGCTCGTGGTCATGCTCCCCGAGTATCCCTTCTCCACCACGCAGATGGAGGACCAGCTCTCCTACGGCTACCTTAAGATGCGCGACCCAAAGGACCGCTCGCATTACGTGCTGCTCATGGAGTACCTGCTCAAACGCTACGGTCTCCATGCATGCGGACAGGCCAAATGCGTGGGCTACCTCGACCGCCTGCCCGAAGACATGCGCGAGCTCGAGGATCTGCTCGCCGCCGAGGCGTACGACAACGTTGACCATGAGTACATGCTCGACAGCACCGAGATCAAGGAGATGTGCGCCACCAACCGCGCGCAGTTCGACGATTACGAGGTGTACCTCTCGAGCAGGGCGATCGTTTACGTGGCGCACGAATGGCCCGCCGAGGTGGAGGGGCGCGTGGACGACTTCTCCGACTACCTCTTCGTGGTTGTGATGACGCTCTTCCAGAACACCGCGCTCGCCAAGGTGAACATGAAGGTGACACGCATCCTCGAGCAGTGCGGCACGGTATCGCCCGCGCTCAAGCTCTCGATCGACCGCGAGTACGGCCGGACGGTGCGCTTTTGGGAGATGCAGAACTTCAAGTACCTGGCCACGCAGCTTGAGAGCTCCTGCATCAAGGAGGCGTTCCTCAACCAGGAACTCCGCGACATCTACCAGGAGCACCAGGAGTACCTCGAGCATCTGGTGACCGTGCAGACAGCCATTGCCGATGGCCGCAACGCCCTCATCATCAACATCCTCGCCACCATGCTCGCCGTGGTGCAGATCCAGCCGTTCTTGGTGGACCTCATGAAGGCGCTCTACGGTTTTTTGGGCATCGAGGCGGAATACGCCGAGAGTACCATCAACTTCGGCATGTTCGGTGGTCTGGGGCTGTTCGTCTTGATCCTTTGGATCGTCAACAGACGCAGCTCTCACGCGCAAAGGAGGCAGCTCTAGATGGCACGCATCGATTCGCATGCTTCCGCAACGCACCGCACCCGTCGTATCGACGGCCTGTGGGGGAACAGGGCCTTTTGGACCGTCGCGCTGCTGGCCTGCTTCGCACTGCTCTCCGCGGCCAAACCCGTTGTGCTGCACGATGGTGGAGCGGTGACGTACTTCTCGCTGCTCTTCCTCTGGCTTGCGAGCTATTTCTTCGGGCCGCGCTACGGAGCGGCGTGCGGCGTCGTTTTCGGAATCGTCCGCCTCGGCGTGACGTGGGTGACGGGGGAGTATGTGAACTTCGCGCCCGGAGCGCTTGTGCTGGAGTATCCGGTTGCCTGCGCTGTGTTCGCGCTGGGGTGCCTGATCCAACCGTCGCCTGAGGAGGATGTGCGCTCGTCGCTCTCGGAGGGGCACGTGGGCCATGCCCGCCAGCTGCGCCTGGGATACCTCGTGGGCGTGCTCGCGATGGACGTGTGCTATGTGGTGTCGGCGGTGCTGTTCTATCCGCCCGACCGCGAGGGCTTTTTGGCCAACCTGCTCTTCTGCATCACCTACGATATGAGCTATCTGTTGGTGGAGGCCGCCATCACCATGGCCGTGCTCGCGATTCCGCAGGTAGTGGACGCAATCGTCTTCCTCAAGACGGTGGCCACGACCAAACGCTCCGACCCTACGCTCCTTCACTTCTAGGGGAGCTGGCCTGCCGCAATACCGGCAGGCAATCCCTCCAAATCCTGCTAGGTGGGGAGTTATTGCCCGATGGCCTGCCACTTTACCGGCAGGTTATCAGCTGTTTGCGTGCTTCGGGCATGTCACTTCGGCACCGCGTCGTTCGCGATATACTTTCTCCAGTGATTCAAACCCCGAGTGCGAGGAGACACGCATGGACTTCACTTCCAACCATCGTCCCGACGATATGGCCCGTATCAACACCCCTGAGCTCGCCCAGGCCTTCATCGACGAGGCCGTCGCGTACACGCGCGAGCAGGTGGGCGACGGCAAGGTGCTCCTCGCCCTCTCCGGCGGCGTGGACTCCTCCGTCGTGGCAGCGCTTCTGATCAAGGCCCTCGGCAAGCAGCTCGTGTGCGTGCACGTGAACCACGGTCTCATGCGCAAGGGCGAGTCCGAGCAGGTCATCGACGTCTTCCGCAACCAGCTGGGCGCCGAGCTCATCTACGTTGACGCCACCGACCGCTTCCTCGACCTGCTCGCCGGCGTGGCCGATCCCGAGGCCAAGCGCCACATCATCGGCGAGGAGTTCATCAAGGTCTTCGACGAGGAGGCTGCCAAGCTCGAGGGCATCGGCTTCCTGGGCCAGGGCACCATCTACCCCGACATCCTCGAGTCCGAGGCCGGCGTCAAGGCGCACCACAACGTGGGCGGCCTGCCCGCGGAGCTCAACTGGGAGCTCGTCGAGCCCGTGAAGCTGCTCTTCAAGGACGAGGTCCGCGTGGTGGGCAAGCAGCTCGGACTTCCCGACAGCATGGTGTACCGCCAGCCGTTCCCCGGCCCTGGCCTGGGCGTGCGCTGCACCGGCGCCATCACCCGCGACCGTCTGGAGGCGCTGCGCGAGGCTGACGCCATCGTGCGCGAGGAGATCGACGCCGCGTCTGCTGCCGGCACCCTCGAGCGTCCCTGGCAGTACTTCTGCGTAGTGCCCGACTACCGCGCCACGGGCGTGCGCGACGGCAAGCGCGCCTTCGAGTGGCCCTGCATCATCCGCTGCATCAATACCGTGGACGTCATGACCGCCGAGGTGCCCGAGCTCGACTGGGCGCTCCTCAAGAAGATGACCAAGCGCATCCTCGATGAGGTGCCGGGCATCTGCCGCGTGGCCTACGAGCTTTCCCCGAAGCCGATCGCCACGGTTGAGTGGGAGTAAAACGAAGGACAAAACACTCTTTCGCACTCTACCCCAAAACACAACAAATCCGCAGGTCAGAAGTGGTGTGTTCGAGAAATCGACGCACCACTTCAACCCAAAAGATAACGCTCCTTTCGAGATTTTCTCTCATGAATTCTTCCATGGATATCCCGGAGGGAGCGCTTCTTATCGTACAAGTATTGATGAAGGGATTATGCTACACGTCCGAGAGCTACAGCCTCGAGGAGAAGAAGGAGGTCTGCAATGACTAGATGCCCAGTGACGAGAAATCGATGAGGTCACCGTTTTCGGCATTGACGACATAATGATACGAGGTGCCATTGGCATCGAAGTCGACGGTCCACGTCACCGGATTGCCCGACGTGTCGAGATTGGTATCGATGAGCGTGCACTCAGCCTCCGTGACCTGGGCCATGGTGAGGGCGGCCTCCTTGGCAGCATCTTCCGCGATATAGCCGTTCTCGTCGCGCTCCACGCTGTCAATGGCGATGCCGCCGCTCGATACGGTCTCCCAACCGTCACCGCAACCAACAAGCGCGAAGGACGCACCGAAGGCAAGGGTTGCAGAGAGAGCGATTATAACGAGCTTCTTCATACTAGGCTCCTTTCCGTCGTTCCACTTCGGTATGCAGGGGCCACGTGCAATGGCCCCCGGGATCCTTGCGTCATGCTACCCATGATAGAGCCTTGTTTTTCATAATGTTCCTTAGACCCACACGCTCGCCCAAGGTTTCCGGAAAAGACATTTATGCTATTGGGATATGTCGCACCTCGGTGTGTGCAATACGGTAAGGCAGTCGGATGCCTCCTACTGACTGAGAGGATGAACCATGAACTACGATGACCTGGCTCCCGAGCAGATGGAGAAGGCGAAGGCCTGCAAGACCGTCGATGAGCTCTTGGAGCTTGCCAAGGCAGAAGGCATTGAGCTCTCCGACGCAGAGCTTGAGGGCATGGCAGGCGGCCTCACGTGGGGCGACGGGAACTGCTCCCTGTTTGAGGAGGACTGCTCAAACCACTGCTACGCGGACTATCGCTAGGGAACCGGCATAGGCGGTGCCGCACATACGGGCGAGCGCCTCGGCTTTCCCGTCGTTTCTTGGCAAGGCCCACGATGCCATCGCGAAGTGCTCTTCTGCTGCAATGCGTGACGGGCGGAGCCAACTGGGCGTAGAATCGACGGCGATCGTTATGCAAGGGCAAAGCGAAAGGACGCCTCATGAGCTTCGAAGACCTGAAGGATCCCGAGTTCCAGGAGAAACTGAAGGGCGCCAAGACTCCCGAGGAACTGCTCGAGCTCGCCAAGGAGCATGGAGTTGAGCTTACCAATGAGGAGCTGGACGGCGTTGCCAGCGGAAGCTTTTGGGACAGCGATAACTTCTGCACCGATTATCGCGGCAATGAGCTCGACTCGGAACCCGGTTGGAACTAGTGGGGACGGAATCGGGCTTGTCCATGACCGCCTCGGAGAATCGCAGGTACTCGTCCTTCGACCAGAACTGCATCTCCTCCGAGTTCTTCCTCCCGATGTGCCCTGAATCGTCCCAGCTCGCAAGAGAATGCCTAGCCAGAACGCGGCCGCATCGTTTGCGCGTGCATCAAGAGTTGACAACTATTGGTTGCGAAGTGACATAAGGGCGAGATCCCAATCAAGGAGGAGCAGCGGTGAGCATCGAAGACTTCACCCCCGATCAGGTCAAGAGGGCGAAGGCATGCAAGACGGCTGAGGAACTCTTCGATCTTGCGAAGCAGGAGGGCGTTGAGCTTACCGACGAGCAGCTGGATCAGGTTTCCGGTGGGGTCAACTGGGGTATTACGGATAACCTCGAAAAGATTTTCAACAGCGGTTGCCCGAGATGCGGCAGCAGCACAGTCCTGCTCTCAGAGCAGGATGGCAAGCCCGTCTACAAGTGCGCGGACTGCGGCAACGTGCTCGATGCCCCCGTGCTCAAGTAGGTAGAGGCCTTTTTCGTCGAGCCAGCTGCTGCCGTTTCCGTAGCGGGCCAAGCACCCTTCCGATTAGGCCTGAGCACCAGCCGCCCAACCGAGGGCGGCTTTTTGCTCTTGATACATACATGGCGGCAGATTGAACTGGTGACCAGGCCTCGTCGCTCGCCAAGGATGGCTGTAGGAAGGATATCCATCGCCACGACGGACAACGTGGACACGATGGCGCGCTTCGAGCCATCTTGAGCTACCCAAACTACGCCTTCCAGATGAGCGTGAGTGAGAATCGGGTACCGTTTGTGCAATTATTGAGGCACTTCGGAGATTGATCCTATTCTGCGATGGAGGATCTTGAGTGAAGTACGTGCTTCATGAGGATTATCGCCTAAGAGGTTATGAGAAGCTCCCCACGGGGCTCCTCTCCATCTTGACCAGAAAGGTGGTCTTTCTTCCCCAGGACCTCTATCGAGTCCTGCTGCGCTCGCTGGCATCATGTTCCGGGGACGGCATTCTCCAGATTCATGCAGGCAGATGGCGCGTTGCTCGCCCTTTACTGCGTGCCGACGTTTGTAAAGCTGCGCCTTCGCAACGGCAAGCCCCTCGACGCCAAGATGTATCTTCAGGCAGAAGCCTCCATCCTGTCCTAGCCTTTCCCTCCTGACCGTTTTTCCATCTCTGCCGGCTTCCTCTGAATCGAAATTACCGACTATAGATGAGCCGAGCGGAGAAACCCCAGTTGGCTCGGAGCGAGAATCTCTATAGTCGGTAATTTCCGGCGTGGCGCGCCTTTTCCCGGTGCTGTTCGTGCGTGTGGATTCCCTGTTCTGATGAATCACCCCAGCCGGTATGGTTATAGTTAACTAGAGCTAACTTCTATCTGTAAAGAGACGTACAGTGTTCAAGGAAGGAGCGTCCCATGACGTTCCATGAATTCGGGAGAGATGGCGCGCCGGTTGCGGTGCTGATCCACCCCTCTCTTGTTATGTGGGACTACTTCGAGTTCGTGATTCCGCTGATGCAGGATGCCTACCACCTTGTCGTGCCCGCGTTGCCTGGGTATGACGAGGATGCCCCGGGAGACTTCACGAGCGTCGAGCAAATCGCAGCGGAGCTTGAGGACTGGCTGATCGCGCGGAACATCCTGGAGATCGGCTGCATCTACGGTTGCTCCATGGGCGGCTCGATCGTGATGCGCCTTCTCGCGGATCGCAGGGTCAAGGTGGGGTGCGCGGTCATCGATGGCGGCATCACGCCCTACCAGCTCCCGTGGATCGCGACGAGGGCTATCGCCGTGAGGGACTTCCTGATGATCTACATGGGCAAGCTCGGCGGCATCAAGCTGCTCGAGAAGGCCTTCTCCACCGACGAGTACTCGGACGAGGACCTGAAGTATGTTGCCAAGGTCCTTCACTTCATCAGTGCGAAGACCATCTGGCGAACCTTCGAGTCGTGCAACAACTACAGCATGCCCGAAGGGTTCGAATCGGATTGCAGGGCAATCGAATACTGGTACACGAAGGCCGAGGCGAAGGACCGTGCGTGGGACATCGACTATGTTCGCGCGCATTTCCCGCGGGCCAGCTTCCGCATATTCGATGATGTGGGCCATGGCGGTCTCGCGGTCTTGAAGCCCGAGCTGTTTGCATCGGAGCTCGTGAGGGCCATGGCATCTTCAGGCGAGACGGAGGCGGGCGCATGAATGCGGTGACACTTGGCCTGATGATCCCCTTCATCGGGACTGCTGCGGGCGCTGCCTGCGTGTTCTTCCTCAAGAAAGACCTGGAGATCGGCGTGCAGCGGGCGTTGACCGGCTTCGCCGCGGGGGTTATGGTCGCCGCCTCCATTTGGAGCCTGATCGTCCCGGCAATCGATCAGTCCTCCGATAAGGGCAGGCTCGCGTTCCTCCCGGCCTTCATCGGTTTCTGGGCGGGAATCCTGTTCCTCCTCGTGCTCGACCACGCCATTCCGCACCTGCACAGGAGCATCGATCAAGCCGAGGGACCCAGAAGCAGCCTCACGCGCACCGCCATGATGGTCCTCGCGGTGACGCTCCACAACATCCCCGAGGGCATGGCGGTTGGTGTGGTCTACGCTGGCCTGGTGGCCGGTTCGGGCACCATCACGGCGGGAGGTGCGCTCGCCCTCGCGCTGGGCATCGCCATACAGAACTTCCCCGAAGGGGCGATCATATCCATGCCGCTCTTCGCCGAGGGCAAGAGCAAGCCCAAGTCGTTTTTGCTCGGCGTCCTCTCCGGTGCCGTGGAGCCGCTGTTCGGCGGGTTGACGGTTCTCATCGCGGGACTGGTGAACCCCGCCATGCCGTACCTGCTGTCATTCGCAGCGGGGGCGATGCTCTATGTTGTGGTGGAGGAGCTGATCCCGGAGATGTCTGCGGGGAAGCACTCCAACATAGGCGTCGTGGCATTCGCCTTCGGCTTCAGCGTGATGATGGCGCTGGATGTGGCGCTGGGATAGGAGCGGGGCGGATATGGGTTTCGCGCAGGTTATGAACACGGACGGTTAGGGCAACCTTATCGGTTTGCGGGCTCTGCGTTACCATAGAGCATGTTACGTCCCGCTTCCTGGAAGGATGCGAAATGAACGTCGTCTTCATCTCCCCGCAGTTCCCCGAGAACTACTGGAACTGGTGCGATCGCCTGCGCAGGAACGGCGCCACGGTGCTGGGCATCGGCGATACACCCTACGACAACCTCGCTCCAGAGGTCATCGCGTCGCTCGACGAGTACTACTGGGTGTCTTCCCTCGAGGATTACGACCAGGTGTTCCGCGCCGTAGCGTTCTTCTCCTTCAAGTACGGCAAGATCGACTGGCTTGAGTCGCAGAACGAGTATTGGCTCTCGCAGGATGCGCGCCTGCGCGACGATTTCCACATCACCAGCGGAACCGGCTCCGCTCAGATGGAGCAGTGGCAGAGCAAGGCCGAGATGAAGCCCCTCTATGCCGCTGCGGGCGTGCCCACCGCACGCCAGGTTCGTGTGAGCGATGGCGCGGATGTCATAAGGGCCTTCGCGAAGGAGGTGGGGTTCCCGCTCTTTGCCAAGCCGGAGTTCGGCGTCGGCGCGCTCGGAACCGAGAAGATCAAAACCGAGGCCGACCTCGAGGAGCTGATCGAGGGGGAGTTGGAAGACCCCTACGTGCTGGAGGAGTTCGTGACGGGCGATATCTGCACCTACGAGGCGGTTATCGACGCAGACGGCAACTCGCTCTTCGAGAACCAGACGGAATGCCCCATCGACATCGCATCCACCGTCGAGGACATGCTCGACGTATGGTTCTACACCTGCCCCAGCGTCGACCCCAAGCTCGCCGCGCTTGCCCGCGCCACCGTTAAGGCCTTCGGCATCACGAGGCGCTTCGTGCATATGGAGTTCTTCAGGCTCACCAAGGCCAAGCCGGGCCTGGGCGAGGTGGGCGACTACGTGGGCCTCGAGGTCAACGTGCGTGCACCGGGCGGATTCAATCCTGACATGATCAACTACGCGCACTCTTTCGACGTGTATCAGATCTGGGCAGACATGGTTGCCACCGGTGCATCTGCCCACGCTGGGGAGGGCGAGACGTTCTACTGCATCTTCGCGTCCCAACGCGACTGCTACAGTTACGCGCACAGCGTCGACGATATCCTCGGGCGCTACGGCGATGTCATCTGCAAGCACGGCCGTCTGGCCGACGTGCTCTCCGACGACATGGGCAACACCTTCTTCATGGCTCGTCTCAAGAGCATCGAGGATGGCGAGCGTTTCGCGGCGTTCGTGCACGAGCGCGCCTAGTCCAAGGCAAAACCGCCGATCTCGGCAGCGTTCAGGGAATCTGCTATGAACAGCCTGGTCCTCTACCGCATCATCTACGCGCTCGCTGCAGCCAACGGGCGCGAGAAGGCGCTGTTCGGCACATGCGCGCCGGCTGCAGAGGAGGCGTTCAGCCGCAGCTGCCCCACCGACGACGTTCCCGAGCTGTGGTTCGAGCTGCCGCTTTTGGGAGACCCCTGGTTCGACCTGCACGCGCTCGCCTCGCACGAGCACCTGGACCCCGACATGACCTTCGCTCCCGAGACCTGCGGAGACTGCCCGGAGGCGTTCGCATGGTTTGCCCGCCGGGG
>CAMZCV010000009.1 GCA_947305035.1 uncultured Coriobacteriales bacterium
CTGCAACGCCGACGAGGGCGACCCCGGCGCGTTCATGGACCGCGCGGTGATCGAGAGCGACCCGCACTCCCTCATCGAGGGCATGCTCATCGGCGCCTACGCCATCGGCGCGAGCGTGGGCATCGTCTACGTGCGCGCGGAGTACCCGCTCGCCATCGTCCGCCTGCGCAAGGCCATCGCCGACGCCACCGAGCGCGGCTACCTGGGCGAGAACATCCTCGGCAGCGATTTCTCCTGCACCATCCGCATCAAGGCCGGCGCAGGCGCGTTCGTCTGCGGCGAGGAGACCGCCCTCATCGAGTCGCTCGAGGGCAAGCGCGGCATGCCGCGTCTGAAGCCGCCCTTCCCGGCGCAGGCGGGCTATTGGATGAAGCCCTCAAATATCAACAACGTGGAGACCTACGCCAACGTGCCGTGGATCATCTACAACGGCGGTGCAGCGTTCGCCGCCATGGGCACCGAGAACTCCAAGGGCACCAAGGTGTTCGCGCTCTCGGGCAAGATCGCCCGCGGCGGCTTGGTGGAGATCCCCATGGGCACCACCCTGCGCGAGGTCATCTTCGGCATCGGCGGAGGCATCCGCGGCGGCAAGGAGTTCAAAGCCGTCCAGCTCGGCGGCCCCTCCGGCGGTTGCGTGCCTGCAGCCAAGCTCGACACCGTCATCGACTACGGCGAGCTCGCCGCCACTGGCGCCATCATGGGCTCCGGCGGCATGGTCGTCATGGACGAGAGCACCTGCATGGTGGGCATGGCCCGCTTCTTCCTCGACTTCACGGCCAAGGAGAGCTGCGGCAAGTGCGTTCCCTGCCGTATCGGCAACAAGCGCCTGCTCGAGATCCTCGACCGCATCGTGGACGGCAGGGGCGAGGAGGGCGATATCGAGAAGCTCGAGGAGCTCTGCTACGCCATCAAGGATGGCTCGCTCTGCGGCCTCGGCCAGACCTCGCCCAACCCGGTGCTCACCACCATCCGCTACTTCCGCGACGAGTTCGAGGCGCACATCCGCGACAAGCGCTGCCCGGCGGGCGAGTGCCGCGCGCTCATCTCGTACTCCATCGATAAGGACGTGTGCGTGGGCTGCACCGCCTGCGCACGCCAGTGCCCGGCCGGCGCCATCTCGGGCGAGCGCAAGAGCCCGCATGAGATCGACCCGGCGCTCTGCATCAAGTGCGGCAACTGCAAGACTGCCTGCCGCTTCGGCGCGGTCCAGGTCAGGTAGGGAAGGAGGAGACGAACCATGTCCATCAAGTACACGCTCGACGGTGTGGAGGTTATCGCCGAACCTTCCGATACCATCCTCTCGTCCGCCGCTCGCGCGGGCATCGAGATCCCCACGCTCTGCTTCGACAAGCGCACGGCCATCTACGGAGCATGCGGCATCTGCCTCGTCGAGGTGGAAGGCGTGCCCAAGCTGCTGCGCGCCTGCTCTGCCCGCCCGCAGGAGGGCTACGTCGTCCATACCGATACCGAGCGCGTGAACCGCGCCCGTCTCACGGCGCTGGAGCTGCTGCTCTCCGACCACACGGGCGACTGCCGCGGGCCCTGCAAGCTCAACTGCCCGGCCATGACCGACTGCCAGAAGTACGTGGGCGAGATCCGCGAGGGCCGCTACAAGGATGCTGTCTCCACCATTTACGAGGCCTTCCCGCTGCCCGCCTCCATCGGCCGCGTGTGCCCGCACCCCTGCGAGGACGCGTGCCGCCGCCAGATGGTGGAGGAGCCCATCTCCATCGCCTTCCTCAAGGCGTTCGCCGCCGATAAGATCGAGGCCGACGGCGATCCCTACGTCATCCAGTGCGAGCCCGACACGGGCAAGCGCGTCGCCATCGTGGGCGGCGGCCCGGCCGGCCTCACGGCGGCGTACTTCCTGCGCCGCTACGGCCATGCGGTCACCATCTTCGACCAGCAGCCCAAGATGGGCGGCATGCTGCGCTACGGCATCCCCGAGTACCGCCTGCCCAAGGCCGTGCTCGACCGCGAGATCGAGATCATCGCCGACGCCGGCGTCGAGATGGTCAACAACGTGAAGCTCGGCCGCGACATCCAGTTCGATGCGCTGCGCGCAGAGTACGACGCTGTGCTGCTCGCGCTCGGCGCCTGGAAGTCCATGCCCATGCGCGTGCCCGGCGAGGATCTCGCCGGCGTCCACGGCGGCATCGACTTCCTCGAGCGTCTGGGTCTGGGCGAGCGCCCGGCCATCGGCAAGCGCGTCGCCGTCTGCGGCGGCGGCAACACCGCCATGGACTGCTGCCGCACCGCCGTGCGTCTGGGTGCCGAGGAGGTCTACGTGGTCTACCGCCGCACGCGCGCCGAGATGCCCGCCGCCGACATCGAGATCGAGGAGGCCGAGGAGGAGGGCGTCACCTTCAAGTTCCTCACCAACCCGATCGAGTTCTATGGCGAGAACGGCCATGTCACCGGCATGAAACTGCAGGTCATGGAGCTCGGCGAGCCCGATGCCTCCGGACGCCGCCGCCCCGTGCCCGTGGAGGGCGTCACCGAGGATATCGCCGTCGATGACGTGCTCATGGCCATCGGCCAGGGCGCCGACTGCGCGGGCGCCGTTGCGGATGAGCTGCTCACCCAGCGTGGAACCATCGCCTGCGACGAGATGACCTTCCGCACCGCGTTCGACAACGTCTTCGCAGCTGGCGACGTCACCAACAAGGGCGCCGGTATCGCCATCCAGGCAATCGCCGAGGCGCAGAAGGCGGCGCTGTGCATCAACAACTTCCTCGAGGGCGACGAGGTGCGTGCCAAGGTGCCGTACTTCGTCACGCAGGAGAAGACGCCCGAGGACTTCGAGGACGAGCCCAAGCAGAACCGCGAGAAGATGCCCGGCCTTTCTCCTGAGGAGCGCCGCGACAACTTCGATCCCATCTACTTCGGCTTCACCGAGGAGCAGGCGCGTCGCGAGGCATCGCGCTGCCTCGAGTGCGGCTGCCACGACTACTACGAGTGCCGCCTCATCCGCTACGCCAACTGGTTCGACGTGCATCCCGAGAAGTTCGCTGCCGAGACGCCGCGCGACCGCGAGGATGTTCCCGTGGTTTCCGAGGTCATCGTCCACGATCCCGACAAGTGCGTGCTCTGCGGCCTCTGCTATCGCACATGCGACCAGGTGGTGGGCAAGACCTTCCTCGGCCTCTACAACCGCGGCTTCTCCACGGTGGTGAACCCGATGGTGCCCGACGAGGCGCGCGCATTCTGCGCGAGCTGCCTGAAGTGCGTCGAGGCGTGCCCCACCGGCGCCATGCGGAGCTTCCCGGCCGTCGAGCGCAAGGCGCATATCCTGTAAGGGCTCTCGACACCAATCGCAGCGGGCCCCGTCGGTTATCCGGCGGGGCCTCGTGTTTTCGAAAGGAACTGCAAGTACCTATCGGAAATGGAACCTTCGCGTTCGCGAAAGACCCGTCGCGTTCGTGAACGCTGCGGTCGAGAAGCCCTCGGAACCTTCGCGTTCGCGAAAGACCCGTCGCGTTCGTGAACGCTGCGGGCTCCACCAACATGAACAAAGGGCCTGACCCTTCGTTCACAGCTGAGATGCGACGCCCTGCCCGATGCAGCGCTCCACGAGGTCGGCTGCAACCTGGGCCGTGACCTCGAAGCTCTCCAGATACGCGCCCTTGAGCTCGCGGAGCACGTAGGTGGCCACATCCATCTTGCCCTGCGGACGGCCCACGCCGAAGCGTATGCGCGAGAAGTCGGCCGTGCCGAGCTTATCCTTGAGAGAGCGCAGACCGTTGTGCGCGTTGAGCCCGCCGCCGAACTTGGCGCGCACCTCGCCCTCGGCAAGGTCGACCTCGTCGTGGATGACGAGCAGCTCGGCGGGGGAGACGCGCTCCTTGCGGCAGAGCTTCGACACCGGTCCGCCGCTCGTGTTCATGAAGTCCTGCGGCTTGGCGAGAATCACCTCGCGCCCGCCGATTTTCACGCTCGCCACCAGGCAGCCGCACTCGCTCTTCCAGTAGCGCGCCCCATGGCGCTCTGCAAGCGCGTCAACCGTGGCGAAGCCGGCGTTATGGCGCGTGCGCTCGTACTCGGCGCCGGGGTTGCCGAGGCCCACGACGATACGGATGTCCTTGGGTGCGGGTGCTGCCATGGTTCGAACCTCTCGTCTGATTGCAACCGGCCCCGAATCTTCGGGGCCGGTCCGTGTGCTGTTCGTTATGCTAAGCCGCTGCTAGATGTTGGAGTTGCCACCGAAGATGGCGGAGACGGGCCTGCTCATGAACACGTTGTAGATGCACTCGGCGAACTCGTTGGCGATGGAGATGGTCTTGACCTTGCCGCCGGGCTTGTTGGCCTCGGGCCCGGGGATGGCGTTGGTGACCACGCACTCGGCGATGGGCGCCTGCTCGAGGCGCTCAACCGCATTGCGCGAGAAGATGCCGTGGGTGGCGCACACGTAGATGTCGCCGGCGCCCATCTTCTTGAGCTCGTTGATCGAGCCGATGAGAGTGCCGCCCGTGTCGATCATGTCGTCGTTGATGATGCAGGTCTTGCCCTCGATGTCGCCGATGACGGCCATGACCTCGGCCATGTTGTGCTTGGGACGGCCCTTGTGGGCGATGGCGAGCGAGCAGCCCAGGTAGTCGGAGAGGCGCTTGGCGGCCTTGGCACGGCCCACATCGGGGGAGACGACGACGGTGTTGTTCCAGTCGAAGTCCTTCTTCTTGAAGTACTCGCCGAAGAGGTAGAGCGCGGTGAGGTGCGTCACGGCGATGTCGAAGAAGCCCTGGATCTGGTTCTGGTGCAGGTCGAGCGTGATCACGTGGTCGACGCCAGCGGCCTCGAGCAGGTTGGCGACGAGGCGGGCGGTGATGGGCTCGCGCGGCGCGGCCTTGCGGTCCTGGCGCGCGTAGGCGTAGTGGGGGATGACCGCGGTGACTGAGCGGGCGCTCGCGCGCTTGGCGGCGTCGATGATGATGAGCAGCTCCATGAGCAGGTCGTTCACGTTCTGGCCGGCCATGGACTGGATGACGAAGACATCATCGCCGCGCACGGACTCCTCGAAGCGCGCGTAGAGCTCGCCGTTGGCGAACTTCTCGAGCTTGAGGCCGCTGAGCTCGACGCCGAGGATGTCTGCGATCTCCTGAGCGAGCTGGGGGTTGCCGGAACCGGAATAGAGCTTGAACTCGGTGGTGATGGGGAGCTCTCCCTTGAGGTCTTCGTACATTACCTGTTCTCCTTCTTACTCAGACGTTCCTTCTGCTTCTTGAGCGCTTTCATGCGTTTGGTCGCGTAGCCGGGAATCATCTCCTGCTCGGAGCGCTCAACCGCGAGCGCGCCGGCGGGGACATCCTGCGTGATGCAGCTGGCTGCTCCAACGAGCGCGCCGTCGCCGATCTCGACGGGAGCCACCATCATGGTGTCGGATCCGATGAACACATCGTTGCCGATGGTGGTGCGGTGCTTGAACACGCCGTCGTAATTGCAGGTGATGGAGCCGGCGCAGATGTTGACGCCGCTGCCCATGGTGGTGTCGCCGATGTAGGAGAGGTGCGGCACCTTGGAGCCCTCTCCGATGGTGGAGTTCTTGATCTCCACGTGTGTGCCCACGTGCGCGCGGGCGCAGAGGTGGGTGCCGGGGCGCAGGTAGGCGCGCGGGCCCACGGTGACGCCCTCGTCGATGACGGTGGAGTAGCCCACGGTCTCCTCGATGGAGGCGTTGTTCGCCACGGTGACGTCGGTGAGGCGGGTGTTGGGACCGATGGTGCAGTTCTCGCCGATGGAGGTGGAACCCCAGAGCATGGTCATGGGCAACAGCGTGGTGTCGCGGCCCACGGAAACCTCGGGGCCAACCCACACGAGTGCGGGGTCGAGCATGGTGACGCCCTCATCCATGAGGCGCGCGTTGATGCGGTCCTGCATGACGTAGGTGGCCTGCGCGAGTTGGATGCGCGAGTTCACGCCCAGGAGCTCGCTGGCATCCTCTGCGAGAAGCGCTGCGACGGGCTCGCCCATCTCCTTGTAGATGCCCACCATGTCGGTGAGGTAGTACTCGCCCTGCACGTTGCTGTTGCCGATCTTATCGATGTTGGCCGTGAGGCGGCTGCCGCAGAAGCAGTAGATGCCGGAGTTGCACTCGAAGAGCTCCTCGCGCTGCTCGGGCGTGCAGTCCTTGTGCTCGACGATGGCAGCGAGGCCGCCATCGGCATCGCGTAGGATGCGGCCGTAGCCCGTGGGGTCTTCGGGCTCGAAGGTGAGCACCGTGCAGGCGTTGTGGTTGGTGCGCGTCTCGTCGATGAGCGCTGCGATGGTCTCTGCGCGTACGAGCGGTGTGTCGCCGTAGAGGACGACCGTGGGACCCTCGAAGGCACCGATCGCGTCGCGCACGCAGCGCACCGCGTGGCCGGTGCCCAGACGCTCGGCCTGCTCGACGAACTCGATGCCCTGCTCGTCGGCGAGGGCGTCGCGCACCTCCTGCGCACCATGGCCGATGACCACGATGATGCGCTCGCAGCCAGCCTCGCGGGCAGCCTGGACCGGCCACCAGATGAGGGGCTTCTCGAGCAGCTTATGGGTAACCTTGGGATGGGCCGATTTCATGCGGGTACCCTCGCCAGCAGCGAGGATGATCGCATTGATGGGCATTGCTCGCCTCCCCAGACGATCGCGTTCGAACAGTCCCGCCCGGATGCGACTGTGGTTCAGAATTGGCGGCACTTTTGATGATACCCTATCGCTTGTGATGGGCAGCCGACAAAAGACAACCCTCTCATTTGTTGCAGATGTTCATGCACCCCGTGTCTGTTACAATCGTTCTGCGTACTGGGGTATCGTCCAATGGTTAGGACATCGGTTTTTGGTGCCGAGTATGAGGGTTCGAATCCTTCTACCCCAGCCACGAATGCTCCGGGCCGCCATTGCGCGGCCCGTTTTCGTCTTATTGAGGAGACGTTAGTTGGCTTGGTGTCAGGACCGGATTCATGTTGCCAAGCGTTTTACGTGTTAGGGGAGTCACTCTGTCTGCGAGCGTGACCGCTGCGTGCGCGAGACAAGCAGGCAGATACCCGTTGCCAAGGCGAACCCCGCCATGTCGATAAGCACGTCGCCGATGGCGCCTACGCGTTCGGGAACGAACAGCTGGATGGTCTCGTCGATGCAGGGAGCCGCGATGCCGATGAGTGCGGCCAAGGATGGGCGGACGGCCCCCAGCGCCCGCCATGCGAGTACGCCGAGCACGGCGTACTCCGAGAAGTGTCCGATTTTGCGGATGACGGTGTGCGCGAACTCGAGGTCTTCGATGCCGAGCTGCTCGATGAGAGGGCGGAGCAGCTGCAGGAAAAAGCCGCTTTCGGCAGAGGATGCCTCGCCCGGCATGAGGGAATTTCCCCAGATGAAGAACAGCCATAGCACGAGCGCGATCAAGCGCTTGCGGGAGATGATGCGATTGTGGTGGCCGGGCATGCTAGTTGGCGAATGCCGTGCAGATGGCGTCGAGCAGCACGACCGCAAGCGTCTGCGCGTTGCTCACGGTGAATCCCGTGCCATCGGTTGCAGGAAGCGAGAGGCGAACCACCGGCGGATCCATGCGCGAGCTCTCGATGGCCGAGCGCAGGCGGCGGGGGAGCGTGTCGAGGTCGTCCATCAGCACCGATGACGTTCGGTTGCGCTTGGCGGGACGGTCGGAGGTGAGTACGATCACAGCGCGCGTTCCCTCGGGCGCCACGTCGGCGGAGTCGATGAGGTCGAGGCCGCTCTTCTCGGTGGTTGCGCCTGCGAGATTCCACGCACGTGCTGCCACATTGCGGGCGATGGGATCGTTGCCGGTGAGGGAGATTCTGTTGGACTCGAGCACGTTCGCCGCGCGCGCGAAGCCCATGCCGCCCATGGGATGGGGGCCGTTGGCGGGCTTGCCAGCCCAAACGTGGCGCAGACGCTCGATGGCGTCGTAGGTCTCCTGGAAGGCCATGCCATCGCCCAGAAGCCCCACGCTCTCCTGGAAGAGCCTCACCGCCGCCTCGGTATGGACGCCGAAGAAGCCGTCCACCTCGCCGCAGGAGAATCCCAGGATGTTGAGCCGCTCTTGGAGCTGACGGACATCGCAGCCATGGAAGTTGGGAAGGCGCAGGTAGAGCGTACGGTCGCCCAGGTTGTACCCCTCGTCCACGAGAGCCGACCAGGTAGCGGCGTCGACCGACGTTCCCAGCGGGAGATCGTGGTCGAGGCGGAACCGCGCGATGCTGTTGGCAGTGGAGGAGCCGAATCTGCTCTCGGTGCGCTCGGCCTCGTCGATCGTATAGCCCAGCGAGCAGAGGCGCTCCTGGATATCCTCAACCGCAACGCCCTTGCTGCCTTCGGAAATGGGTTCCATAGCCATCCTGTCCTGACCTTATCCCGCACGTTCAACAAAATAGTGTGCCATAGAAATGAGCACCTCGCGCGGATTGCCCGCGATATCCGCATTTACGATGCGATTGACGGCGGCATCGACCAGTTCCTGCGCAACCGCGCGGGCATGATCGAGCGCACTCGCCTCGCGCATGATGTCCACCGCCTGGAGCAGCCTGCCCTCGTCGTTGGTGCCGGACGAGATAATCTCGAGGAACTGGCTGCGACGCTGGCCCTCGAGGTGCTCGAGCGTGTAGAGCACGGGCAGCGTGCGCTTGCCCTCGGTGATGTCGGAGAGGTAGTCCTTGCCCTGCGTTTCGGGGTTGCCCGTGAGGTTGAGGAGGTCGTCCTGGATCTGGAAGGCGAGGCCCGCATCGAGGCCGAACGACTCGAGCGCGGTGATCTGGCCCGCAGTACCCCCGCCGCAGATCGCCCCGATGACGAGGGGCGATGCGCAGGAATAGTGCGCCGTCTTGAGCGTGGCCATCGCACGGTAGTCGTTCTCCGTGAGGTCCCAGCGGCCGTCTCGTACCCAGCCGAGGTCGAGCGCCTGCCCTTCGAGGGTGCGGCGCTGCATGTCTGCGAACGTGCTGAGCACGGAAAGGCGCGCAGGGGCGTCGAGGTCCTTGTCGTTGAGAATGGCGCAGGATGCCTCGACGAGCGCTGCATCGCCCGCATTGATGGCGAGGCCCGTGCCCTCGGAGATATGCAGGCACGGTTCGCCGCGGCGCAGCTCGCTCTTGTCGGCGATGTCGTCATGGATGAGCGCTGCGCTCTGGAAGAGCTCGATGGCGCAGCCCGCAGCCAAGGCGCGGTGGGGGACAGCGCCAACCGCCTCGCATCCGAGCAGGGCGAGGATGGGCCGCACGCGCTTGCCTCCACCCGCGTTGAAGTGCGCGAGCGGACCGTAGAGGTAGCTGTCGAGGTCGACGGGCGATCCCTCCGCACGCGACCATGCGTTGGAGTCGATCCACGACTCCACGAGCGGGCGCCATGCTGCGAGGTATGAGATGAACTGCGTGCTCTCCACGTTTAGCTCTCGAATCCGTTGGGGTTGTGCGACTGCCAGTTCCAGCTGTCGCGGCACATCTCGGCGATTCCGCGCTTGGCCTCCCAGCCCAGCATCTCGCGTGCCTTGGTGCAGTCTGCCCAGTTGGCGGTGACGTCGCCGAGACGGCGCGGCTCGACGACATAGGGCAGCTCATGGCCGCAGGCCTCGGAGAAGGCCTTGATGATCTCGAAGACCGAGGTGCCCTTGCCGGTGCCCAGGTTGAAGATCTCGCAGCCGGTGCGGCCGTTCATCCATGCGAGGGCTGCCACATGGCCCGTTGCGAGGTCGACCACGTGGATGTAATCGCGCACGCCGGTGCCGTCGGGGGTGTCGTAATCGTTGCCGAAGACGTGCACGCAGTCGCGCTTGCCCACAGCGACCTGCGCAACGTAGGGCAGCAGGTTGTTGGGGATGCCCTTGGGGTCCTCGCCGATGAGTCCGCTCTCGTGCGCGCCGATGGGGTTGAAGTAGCGCAGCAGCACGACGTTCCACTCCGGGTCGGCCTTGGCGGTGTCCATGAGGATCTGCTCGATCATCCACTTGGTCCAGCCGTAGGGATTGGTGCAGAACTTCTTGGGGCTCTGCTCGGTGAGGGGCAGGGCGTCCGGGTCGCCGTATACGGTGGCTGAGCTGGAGAAGATGATGTCCTTGCAGCCGTAATCGCGCATCGTATCGATGAGGGCGATCGTGTTGCCGATGTTGTTACCGTAGTACTCGATGGGCTTGGCGACGCTCTCGCCGACGGCTTTGAAGCCTGCGAAGTGGATCACGCGGTCGATGGGGAAGGAATCGAAGATGGCCTCGAGTGCGTCGCGGTCGGACACGTTAGCGCGGATGAAGCTCATGCGCTCGGCTGCCTCTTCACCCACGATCTGCGCGATGCGGTCGAGAACCTTCTCGCTGGCGTTGGAGAGGTCGTCGACGATGACAACCTGATAGCCGCCTTGGAGCAGCTCGACGACGGTGTGGCTCCCGATGAAGCCGGCGCCGCCGGTAACGAGGACGCAGGTCTCAGCGGGGGTCTTCTCAAGCGACATGGTTGTCCTTTCCTCGGGGGATGTTTTCGTTTGAAAGTATACGCCAGCGGCATGGGCTTGGCTAACGCAGCCCACGAGCTGCACCGTTTCTGCGCTGCCAGGCGCTGCGTTGCGGTTCTTTGCCGTGCGGAGCGTTGCCCTTTGGCCACGAAAACCCGCTGGCGTATCAGGATTCCGGTTCAGAGGGTCAGATTGTGAATGCCTATGCATCGCGACTGCATACTTTGTTCCTTGTATGCATGTGCGATCCCACGTAAAGCCCTTGCAGCCGAAATCGTGATACGCCAGCGGGTTTTCGTGTCCCATATGGTCTGGAATTGCTGGGAAAGCCTACTCCTTGCGCAGGATCTTCTCGATGTAGGCGATGTACATGGTGTGCCAGTCGTCCTTGTCGGAGCTCTTCTCGTAATAGCGCCGGTATGCGGTCTCATCGACGAAGTTGGCATGCTCCAGAACGTCTGCATAGGCTTTGCGGCACAGGAACACGAGCTGCGACTCCTCGTAGAGGGGCGTTCCGTCGATCATGATGGGGGTGAGGCCCGTGAGCTCGGTCTTGTTGACGTCGCGGCCGCTCATGGTGCCGAACACCTTGTGCGTGTGGTGCAGCTCATCGGGGAGGAACGCCACCGAGAACGTGTCGCATGCGTCGAGGAACTCCTTGGTGAAGCGGGACTCGCGCACATACACGGTGGATGCGGGCTTACCCCAGAACTGGCCGATCTGACCCCAGCCAATGGTCATGGCGTTGCAATGCTCAGGCGAGGTGCCCGCCATGACAAGGCCCCATTTGCGGTCGAGCAGATCGAAGATGCTCTCATCGAATTCACGGGGGTCAACCTCGACGAATGCCATCGGAACTCCTTTCGGTTGGGTTTTGGTCATTATACCGTGAGGCAGGAATGGGAAAATGCGTTATCCACTCGGTTGAAACGGCGAATTTGCGCGCTACAATCGTTTATGAACGTGTTCATTTAGCATGAGGGGGAGATGCATCGTGCCCAAGCTCATCGCGAACCTCCGGGAGCGCCTGCTCGCAGAGACGCGCCGCGTGCTTCTCGAGGAAGGCCCGGCGGAGGTTGCCATCCGGAGCATTGCGTCATCTTGCGGAGCCGCCACGGGAACCGTCTACAACTACTTCTCGTCGAAAGAGGAGCTCATCGCCTACGCCATCCTCGGCGACTGGCTCGAGCATATCGAGCATGTCCGCGAATCCATCGCAGCCTGTCCCGATGTGACGACGGGCCTCGCAGCCATCCATGCCGCTCTCGTCGATTTCGAGCATCGTTACAAGCCCACGTTCAAGGCGAGCGGATACGCCCTGACGGGATCCAGCTACACAGAGCGGCACAAGCTGCTGTGCAATCAGATCGAAGGCCTCATCGATGAGCTCGCGTCTCGGTTCGGCCTCGCCCCCACCGCTACCGCCGAGATGATCATGGCGGAGTCCCTGCTCGCGTCGGTCTCGCGCGGCTGGCCCGACGACGAGCTCATGAATGCGTTGAACAAGCTGATCTCATAACACGAAGGAGGAGCCATGAGCAGCTTCAAAGATCTGAGGATCGTAGACAACTTCTACCAGACCTCGCTGTTCTTCCCCATGCCCACGGTGATCATCTCCACCCTCACGGAGGACGGTATGACCACCTGCGGCCCGTACAGCCTGGTGCAGCCGTACTATGTGGCGGGGCGCGACTACTACGCCATGCTGCTGAACGCGCGCAACTCCAGCAACACGGCGCAGAACATCCTGCGCGACGGGCATTGCGCCATCAACTTCATCACCGATGACCGCAAGTGGTTCAAGGAGGCCGTCAAGCTCTCCTGGCCAGGTGACACCCCCGAGGAGAAGATGCCCAACTGCAAGTTCCGTCTCGAGGAGGGCCTCATGGCCGCCGCCGACCCGAGCGTGCCGCGCCCGAAGGTCCTCACCGACGCCTTCCAGGTGATCGAGTGCACGTGGGCGAGCGATCTCGATAACGGCTATCTGTGCAAGCCCGGCGAGCTTCACGGCTACCAGCCACCCTACCACGACTTCAACGGCATCACCTCGGAGTTCGGCGCCACCTTCATCCTCAAGGTGGATAAGATCCTCATGAAGGAGCGCTACTACAACGCCATCATCAACGGCGTGAAAGCTGGGGACTTCCCGCGCGTTCCCGTGGACTACGGCTACCGCGACAGCAAGAACTTCTGGTACACCAAGTTCCGCCGCCCCATCCCCGAGCTGCTGCAGGTTCGTGCCACCACGCTCGACTCGGTGCGCTATGCCGCCGACCGCGTGGACCCCGACATCCACTTCACCGATGACGCCCTCCAGACCATCGTCAACGTGCCTCGCGTGTTCCTTCCCACCGTGCTCAAGGGCTGCGTGGCGTGGGCCAAGGAGAACGGCGTGACCGAGGTCACCGCGGAGCACATGAAGATCATCAACGACAAGCGTTCCAAGGAAAAGAACAGGTAATCGCAAGCAACAGCGTGAACAAAGGGACGTGAACAATTCCCCCGGCCCCTCGTTCACGGCGAAAGGAGAAGCAGTATGAAGAAGGTCGTCCTTGCAGGAGCGTTCGGCAAGCTGGGTTCGGACATCCTGAAGACGCTCGTGAATCGCGGGTACGAGGTTGTCGCGGCGGATATCGCCGA
>CAMZCV010000010.1 GCA_947305035.1 uncultured Coriobacteriales bacterium
ACCCGCCGCAGAGCATGTCGTCGGTGACGGTCCCGCCCTTTCCCGAGTTCGATTCGTACGGGATGCGGGCAATCACCTTGCCGTTCCCCATCACCGCGAAGAGCCGTTTCTGCCCATGCGATTGGGCGACCAGGCAATCGAGGTACGAGGAGTCGCTCGGAATGGAGAGCACCTTCTTGCCCGTCTTGGCATCGAGCAGGAGCAGGTCGTTCCCGAAGAGCACAACCAGCTGCTCATCATCCCCGCGGTAGTAGCTCCACGTTCCATAGACGCCGTACGAGTTGTAGTACTGCCCGCCCGAATCGATATCGATGGGGACCTCCACCGTTGCAGAGTACTCCCACAGCTTGGCGAGCTGCGCGTCGAACACCTCGAGGCATGCCGGCATGGAGAAATACGTGCCCGCGCTGTCCCACGACACCACGCAGAGATACCCGTCGACGAAGGAGAAGGCCCTCGCGCTGTCGAAATGCAACGTGCGCGTCTCGTAAGCACCCGTGGAGAGGTCGATGCGGTAGAGGTTGCCCCAGCTTCCCACGGCAAGATGCGACCCGTCGGGAGAGAACGCCAGCACCGGGTCCTCGTAGAACGAACTGGATTCTCTACCTGCGGCAACATAGCCCGGAAGGTGAACGGTGCGGGTTATCTCCCCCGTGCGCGCATCGATGGTCTGGATCGTCAGCTCGTCGATTCCGAGCATGGGCTCGATGGCGATGGCGGCCGTCGCGCCATCCGGCGAGACCGCAAGGGACAGGTCGTTGTAGGACACGTCCCGTGCAGGAAGGCTCCAGAGCAGCTCGCCGTTCTCCACGGAGAAGCACGCAACAACGTCGTTGAACACGACGACGAGCCCGTCGCCGGCGAACTCCATCGCAGAATACACGGTGGACGACCAGAACGAGATGCCGAGCTGCGCCTCCGCGTCGAAGCGGCAGACCAGATCGCCCGTCTCGGTGCGGCGGATCTCGATGAAGCGATCGGAAGCGATGATGGCTTCGAGGCCGTCTCCTCGATACGCCGGCCCCTCCTGTGTTCCACGACGGGACAGGTCGGTCTGCGAGTAGAGGCTCTTCCAGAGCGTCTCGCCGGGATAGATGCCCAGCGATCGCTCGAGCGCGAGCTGCGCAGCAGGCACATACGGACGGTCGGGACTTGCCGAGACGAGCGGGAGTGCGGCGAGCGCAACCTGCACGGCCTGGTAGCGGTCGCCCGAGTCGAGCAGGTCCGCCGACTCGGTTGCGAGGAACTCGGACTGCTGGAGCTGGATCTGTCGGTAGCTCTGCTCGATCCTGTGCTGCTGGTAGGTGGAGAAGCCGCCGAATGCCGTGGACACCACGGTGATGGCGGATGACACGGCGGCGATGATGCGGTTGCGGCGCAAGCGGGCGCGTTGGCGCAGGTCGTCGAAGCTGCATCCCACGAGCGTGGAGATGATGCGCAGCTTCTCGACGTCGAACTTCTTGCGGGAGAGATCGCGCAGGTCAGCGCCGAGCGGCTCGGCGGGAACATCCACCATGGTCCCGTCTGCAGCCGGACGGAGCTGGCTGAGCATGAGGGGCGGGAAGCTCTCGTCGGGCTCGCCCTCGGCAAGCGCGATGAGGATATGGTCGCGGCCGTGGTAGGAGGCGAAGTACTCCACCTCGCGCATCACCCAGAGGCTCTCGCGGGTTTGCGGCGTGCAGACAACCACCAGGTAGCGTGAGCGCTTGAGGGCGCTCTCGATCTGCTCGGAGAGGGACGCGGAGGTGGGCAGCTCGTCCTCATCGCGGAAGCACTTGCCCAAGCGGGCGCGCCCCGCCAGCTCCTGGAGCTGCGTGGGAATGCGGTATCCCTCGATCGCCTTCTGGATCTTCGTCGCCGCGGCTCGGTCGGTGGGAAGATGCCGATAGCTGATGAAGGCATCGTAGATGTAGTCTTCGCACTCGGTCGCGCCTTCAACGGCAGCTCCGCAGCGTGGGCAGTACGCGGCATCGGCGATCAGCTCGTTTCCGCAGACAGCGCAGGGCATGGGTCATCCTCCTCGTACCGTACGGTCCATCCGATACACCGTAGCAGATACAGAGGCGTTTTCCCTTAACGTCAGACCTTATCGTCCCAGATTGTTCCCTGACCCGACCCGGGCGGGAGCACGTGGTAGATGAGCAGGAGCATGAGGTAGAACGAACCCAGCCCCACGAAGACGCCGTCGAGCTTCTCGGTGCTGGCAGACGCCATGTCGGCATCCATGGCCGGGAAGAACCACCATGCGGCGAGCGTGGCGATGGTGGTGTAGAAGAGCGAGTTCTGCAGGCAGATCTGGCCTTGGAAATTGAAGGGCATGTCGCGATAGTCCCACAGCTCGTAGTTGCGGTTGGCCACCATGCCCGTGGTGTAGTCGATAGCGGTGCAGATGAGTTGGTTCAGGAGGAACGAAGCTGTCACCGCGAGAGGAAGCACGGCTCCGCTGTGGATGAGCCCGCGCTCCGAGAGACCCTTGGCATGCTCGTGGATGGCAAGCTTCGCAGGATGCAGGAGCAGCGCCATGAGCACGGCGGCGGAACCCTCGGCGGGGAACGGGAAGAGCCATTGGTCGAAGAGCATGTGGTTGGAGCGGTCGTACTCGCCATCGACGAGCCCGTACTTGATCGCGGTGACGAACCCGATCTCCGCCCAGTGCCCGATGAGCGAGAACACCATGTAGTAGAGGCCAAGTCGCCTGAGCGCGGGCCACTTGTCCTTGACCGCCTGCGGGATGACGGCCTTCGCGCGGTCAGCGAGCACGGGGGCGCCTGCGACGAGCCCGCCGAGCGCTGCGGCTCCAAGACCCGCATGTACCGCAGGGAGCACGTCGTTGAAGACCTTCTCGCGCACGGCTCCTTCCGGCCATGCAGAGGTAACGTACTTTCCATGGCGTTTGACCTGGATGGCACTGAGGACGCCCGTCGCGGCGATGGTCGCAATCCCTGCGGGAAGCGCCGCCTTGGAGCGACGCGCGGCGAGCCACGCCGTGAGCGCCGAGCCAACCACGCCCGCAGCGTTCCGCACGAAGGAGAGGTCGTAGGGCAGCCTGTCGGGATCAGCTGCGGCGGCATAGGCGTACCACGAACCAAGCGTGGCGAGAGGGGCCGCACCGGCCACATGCGCTATGGCCTTGCAAACATGTGCGAGAGCCTTGATCATCACCGTCTTCCCTTTCTCTGGAACGCTTCTATGTATGTACGCACAGCGATGCCCGTTCGTCCCACGAGCGAAGTAATCCCCGCTTTCTCTCCATAATGAAAACCGCCCACCGTGAGAGGCCGGCGGGCGGAGGGAGAGGGGGAAGGAGGAGGGAAAGAGGCGGTTATTCGATGATGCGAGCTCCCACCTCATCGATCATGTTGGGAACACGATAGGGAACGTGACCGAGATAGCGGAGACGCTCCGAGCGCTTGATGGCCTGCGCCTCGTCGATGGTGACGAGCGAACCCAGGCGGACGATGAGCTTGGAGATGTTGGCGACGATGGCATCCATTAGGAACCCCCTTCGACGATCGGCGCGGCGCGCCCTGCGGATTTCGACGAATGGGAGTCTATTCTGAACCGAAGCGGTTGGACAAGTTCATTCGAGTGCATTGTGAAGGACTTATAGGTTGAGTCTCTGAGCTGGGAAAACATTAAGGGTAAACCATCCGAGTTGAGGTCTGGTAACCAGGCAGGATGAGTATTCGCGGCCCGCTCTCCGCGCTTTCGACAGCTGCCCGCGAAGCACGCTGTTCAATGCTAGACTGAAAAGTTGCAGCAGAGAATCCCAACCGTTTCGGAGGAATCGATGGACAAGCACACCAGCCTCGAGGTCCAGGCCCTTTCCGCACTATCACGCTCCTTCAAACTCCACAAGGTGGATCTTGGCGATGACGCCCATCTCAAGAAGAGCGGCATGGCCTTCGACACCGAGGCATGGGAGATCGAGGGCCTCGGCCTCATGCGCATGGAGACCGCCGTCATCGCGCCGACGCAGGTCGACCTGCCCCTCTTCAACGCCGACTGGGTGCGCGCCGCGGGAACCGAGACGCAAATAGTCGAGTTCTACGACACGCAGCTCGAGCCGTGGCCCTTCGCGAGCCAGGCGCGGTTCCACGAGATCCTCGACCGCTACGGCAAGCTCCCCAACGGGGAGAGCACCGCAACCCACTGGTACGATTCGATCCTCTACTCCTGCTCGTGCCGCAAGAAGGGCAAGAAGCTCACCGAGCAGTTCTCGGCCATGGCGCAGGACAACATCGACGCCTTCGTCGCCCAGCTCGCCGAGGCACCCGCCTGCGACGCCGATGCCAAGGCGGAGAAGGTCCGCACGTTCGCCGAGACGCTCTTCTCCCAGGGAGGCCCCGCCGTCGACCAGGTCACCAAGCTCTTCGGCGCAGAGACGGCACGCCGCCTTGTTGTGGGCGCCATGTACGGAGTGAAGGGCGCGTAACCGCAAGAGTATGGCCTCGTACGCACTCGATATCGATGCGCTGCGCGAGGGCGAGACGCCCGGCCGCAGCAAGATGGCGCTCATCGTGCTGGCGCTTTCCGCGCCCGCCATCCTGGCCGAGCTCTCGTCCACCCTCATGCAGTACATCGACGCTGCCATGGTGGGTAGCCTTGGCGCGCACGCAACGGCGTCGATCGGCCTTGTGGAATCAACGCTTTGGATGCTCAACGGCCTCGCCATGTGCGCAGGCACCGGCTTCACCGTGCAGGTGGCGCAGCTCATCGGAGCCGGCCGCGACATGGACGCGCGCAACGTGTTCCGCCAGGCAATGGTGACCATAGGCTTGCTCGGATTTGCCTTTGCTGCGACCGGCATCGCCATCGCGGGAAGCCTACCCGCCTGGCTGCGCGGCGACCCCTCGCTCCACGCCGATGCCTCCGAGTACTTTCTCATCTGCTCGTTCTCGCTCGTTCCCATCGCCATGGCGCGTCTGGGTACGGGCATGCTCCAATGCAGCGGAGACATGCGCACGCCCTCGCTGCTCAACGTGCTGTCGTGCGCGCTCAACGTGTGCCTGAACGCCGTGCTCATCCATGAGGGACCGACGCTGGTCCTCGGATCGCTCGAGCTTCCCGTGCCGGGCATGGGCCTCGGTATCGCAGGCGCAGCATACGGCACGCTCTTCGCGCAGATCATCACGGCGTTTCTCCTGCTCTGGTTCGCGTGCACGCGCTCCGATCGTCTCGCGCTGCGTCCCGGCGGCATATGGATGCCGCAGCGCTCCACGCTCGTGCCCGCGTGGCACATCACCTGGCCGCTCTTCATCGAGCGCATCGTGACGCAGAGCGCCTACGTGGTGCTCACCGCCATCGTGGCGCCGCTCGGCGTGATCGCCATGGCCGCCAACTCGCTCGCGGTGACGGTCGAGGCCGTGTGCTACATGCCCGGCTTCGGCATCGGAGCTGCCGCGACCACGCTCGTGGGCCAGGCGATGGGAGCCGAGCGCAGGGACGTGGCGCGGTCGTTCGCGCGCCTCTCCACGCTGCTCGGCATGGCGGTGATGACCATCATGGGCGTCTTCATGTACATCACCGCGCCGCAGGTCATGGCCATGCTCACCCCCGATGTCGCCGTGCAGGAGCTGGGCGTCACGGTGCTGCGCATCGAGGCATTCGCCGAGCCGCTCTTCGCCGCATCCGTGGTTGCGGCCGGCGCGCTGCGCGGTGCGGGCGACACGCTCATGCCCAGCATCTTCACGCTCGTGAGCATGTGGGGCGTCCGCATCACCCTCGCCACCGTCGCTGCTCCCCGCTGGGGGCTCGTGGGCGTGTGGACGGTCATGGCCGGCGAGCTATGCTTCCGCGGGGTGCTCTTCCTCGCGCGCCTGCTGCGCGACCGTTGGTTGCAGCATAGCCTGCGAATCGAATAATCCTGCCCAAGGTCCCTCTCGCGCGGGAATCTCTCGGACAGGTATCTCCCGCGGAATTACCGACTATAGCGATTTCGAATACCCGCTATCTGGGGTTATGCTGCTTCGCGCCTCTATAGTCGGTAATTTTGTTGTTGTCTCTAGCGGAGAAGGTCTTTATGAGCGGAGAGATTCCAGCCGGCGCGTCCACCACCTACGCCCTAATCAGCCACGAATCTGCCGTCGAGGCGATCTGGTCGCTCGCACAGCGCAAATGGAAGGGCGTGCTCGACAACGAGGGTATTTGGCTCGTCCCCGACAGCGATTATTGCGTAAAGACTCAAGGCGAGTTCAAAGAGCTCGCAAAAGAGGTCAGCCTCGTCGAGCTTGGCATTCGCCACATGCCCGTCGACCTGCTCGTTCCCAACAAATCATGCTTCTCGCGGGGAAAGCGGGCACGTTTCCATGTGTGGAAGGACTCCTTCCCGCCCAACTCGTTCGTGAAGATTCGAGACCGCATCTTCGTGAGCACCCCGTACTTCACCGTGCTCCAGCTGGCCGTCTCACGCAGGGCAGATGGACAAACGCTCGCGCACGCTGAAGCAGAAGCCGCCGAGGATGCCCGTCTGGGTGCCGAGCTGGGCGTCGAGGGAGAAGCCCTCACGGCCGACCAGCTCACGCGGTGGGGAAACATCGCGCGGCTCGCGCGAGCCACCCAGGTGCTCTGCGATTTCATGGGAACCTACCGCTTCATTCCGTCGGCGAGCACGGCGGAATCAGGCTATGCGGACGTCGAGTACCAGACCAAACCGCTCATCTCACCTGAAGCTTTCGATGCATATCTCACCCAGATGCACAAGGTTAGGGGGATCATTCGGGCGCGAAGAGTTGCGGAGCTCGCCTTCGCGCAGTCGGCTTCGCCCATGGAGACGGCCCTCGCCCTCATGCTCACCCTCCCTGTTGAGATGGGCGGGTTCGGTTTGCCGCGACCGCAGCTCAATCGGGAGGCGCCCATCGACCCCGCGCTGCGCGATCTCTCGTCGAAAGACACCATCATCGCCGACCTTTGCTGGCCGGACCAAAGGGTCGTCATCGAGTATTACGGCTGGGACGAGCATTTCGGCGCCGGACCGGGCAAGGTTGCCGCAGATGCGGCACGCGCGAACTCGCTCACAGCGCTGGGCTGGACCGTCCTCCATGCATCATTCGAGCAGGTACGGACGATTGCCGGCGTGTCGTTGCTCGCTCGGCAGCTCGCGTCTCTGCTCGGAGCTCCCCTCGTAACGCCATCCAAACTGGAACGCATCTGGCGAACACGACTCTGGGCATTGCTCCTACCCAAGCTGAACCGCTCGTTGTAGAACACGGCAGGACGGCAAATTACCGACTATAGAGATTGCAGCCCTATGCCAACTGGGCTTTTGTCGAGAAGAGCTTCTATAGTCGGTAATTCTCGTGTGTGAGGCGTGCCTTGCGCGTGCCTAATGTCAGCGGTGCCGCGCCCCAAAGACCCGTACCGCTCGACAGGCACAGGGCAAACTCGGATAATTGCCTACAGGTTCCCTCTTCCTCGAAAAGGACGTGACCATGGCATTCTGGCAACGCGGCGATGCATTCAACCGGTGGATCAGCGAGGAGATTGCAGGCAGGAATCCCGTTCTCTGCGTGGGGAGCAGCGAGGGCATCAGCGGCATCACCCGCACCTGCACTGACTTCGAGCATCTTGACGCCGCAGTTGAGAGCTTCGGGGCCGTCTTGTTCGTGGAATCGCTGCCCTCGATCAACGCTCGCTGGACACTCAGGAAGGCAAAAGCGCTGGTACGGCAGGGTGGCAGAATCGTTCTTGCGGGCGTCACCTCCCCCACCAACCCGCTTATCTACGCTGTCGAGGCGATGCGCGTCGTCCCCAACGGAATTGTCTCGCTCCTCCGCGGAGAGCGCTCATCCAACGGGAGCAGAGCCGCGTCGTCTCCCCTTCCCAAGATGGCGGAGATTCGCGCGCTCGTGGAAGCGGAGCTTCCCGGTGCGCAGATTCAGCAAGCACTGGGCAACCGCTATCTCGTGGTCTGGGACAAGAGCTGAACAAGCCCGAGCTGGCAGGGCAAGAGCACTCCCCCATGGCAAAATTACCGACTATAGCGAACCGGAGCATTGCTCAACTGGCCTTTTCCCGCTCAACGCTTCTATAGTCGGTAATTCCATCCGCGGGAGTGCATCCAAAAGGAGATTGGAACAGAAAGGGGCAGGCATGCACGCACGGGGACGAGACGCGCTCGAGGCGCTGGCACAGCGTTATCCGCAGCTCTTCGTCGCACCTGCCGAAGGCGCCCAAGACGCCCACCGCATGGCGTCTGCCAGGGGCATCGCTCCGGATGGGGCCAATCTCGACCACTTCATCACCACCCCCGACGACGAGCTGCGCGAGGTGAATACGCCAACAGGGCCCATCGAGGTGCTGTTCCTGAAGAACCGTTCCGATTTCGAGACGTTCCTGCAGATAATCGGCCACAAGTCGAACCCCGTGCCCATAGCGCGCACAGTGGGAGCCATCACGTTCCGCGGGATGGCCGATTGGGGCAAGGTTTCGAAGGCCTATGCGGATTACCTGGCCTCCGGCGGCACCGACTGGCCTGCGGAATTCATGCGACTCGCCAAGCAACCGGGCGCCTTCCGCGGCGAGCTCATCATCATCTCCGAAGGCCCCTACAGCAACATCTCAGCAGCTCAAACGCCCTTTAGCGAGGCTGATTGGCTGCGCGTCTCGCGCGAGGTGCGTCTTCACCACGAGTGCGCGCACGTGGTATGCCGCCGTGTGATGCCCGAGGATATCCTGCCCGTATGGGACGAGGTCACGGCCGATGTCGTGGGTCTGCTCTGCGCAACGGGGAGCTACGATGCAACGCTCGCAGCGCTCTTCCTCGGCGTCACGCACGAGGGCTTCACGGGCGGCAGGCTGAGCGAATACCTTACCGAGGAGCAGCTCGCCCGCATCGACGCGATCGCTCCCGAGGTCTTCGGCGCGCTCAAGAAGATTGAGGCCCGCACGATGTGCGAGCCTCCGGATGATCCGTTCACGTTCTTGCTGGACCTCAAGCGAGATCCGCTGATAGGCTACTAACCGATAAAACCCAGCTGCTTGGCCTGCTCCATGTACTTGGGAAGGTCGGCAAGGGAGATCGCCACATCGTGCTTGTTGGCGAACTCCATGAACTCCTTGATGGAGATCTTGCCGTCTGCCAGGATGTCGGCAACCTCCTTCTGAAGCGCCGGATCGGTCTGATACTGCTGGACGAGCTCGTCAACTGTTGCCATTTGCCTGCTCCTTTCCTCATAGGACTGAACTACCGCGCTGCAATCAGCGTAGCAGCACTCCCCTTTACCCGACGCTCGTAGGCAGGCAAACGCATGCAGACTGTCGGTAAGTCACTGAACCGCCCATAACGCACGTGCTCTCCAAGCGATTCAGCCGCTCAACCAGCGGAAAACCGCCGCTTTTGCGGATAGTCATCCTACGAGGTTAACTTGATGAATTATGATGAATGCATCTGTATCTGCGGAACAATTATTGCTTTTTCCTTGCCATTGACTGCAATAGATGGAGCTGTTCGAAATGCTATCCATGGGTAAAGCTCGCAAGCGGACGGTCTTGTCCCTTTGTGCGATCATCCTCGCGGTTCTCTTCCTGTTCCCCGCTTCGGCGTTTGCCGAAGGGTCAAGGGCAACCTTTGCGCCAGCGTCCAGCGTGAGGAGCACGTGGACCAGCCTAGCTGGAAGCCGCGACAACGTGAAGGCCATCCGCCAGTATTCCGGAAGCTCGATGCCCGAGGGAGTCAATGCGAGCATCGTCTCGGCCAGCACCTCCGAGACACCCATCTACTCCTGGTTCGACAATGGGGTCATCTACTACTGGTCGGAGGATACCCATCCCTACACAAACCCCAACTCGAGCTACATGTTCAACGGGTTCACGCAGGCAACTTTCATCGATGTCGCACCGTTCGACACATCCAAGACAACCGACATGGAAGCCATGTTCGCAAACTGCAGAAACCTCGAGACGCTCGATGTTAGCGGCTTCGACACCTCGAACGTGCGCTGCATGTACTGCATGTTCTACAACTGCACCAGTTTGAAGACGCTCGATGTCAGCCACTTCAACACATCCAGGACAACTGCGTCGTCCGACGAAAACTACGGCAGCATGTGCGGCATGTTCCTCTACTGCTCGAGCCTTACCGAGCTCGACCTCTCGAGCTTCGACATGACGCAGACCAGCTGGGTCTATCACACCCAGAACATGTTCCCCGGATGCTCGAGCCTCGAGAAACTCACGCTTGGCCCCAAGAACTGGTTCAACGTCCACACCGCGCTCAGCGGCAGCTGGACGCAAGAGGGTACCGGACTCACCTTGGGCGGTGGATCGCTCTGCACCCAATACACCGGGGCCAACGCCTTCTCCCTCTCGGGCACATGGATCCGCAACTTGCCCGAGGGCCACTACTACCGCACCGACGGCAGCCTGGGCGACAGCAACCTTTGGGAAGTGCACACGCCCGACGACCGCTTCAAGGGCTACTGCCTCAACCTCAACAGGTTCGGCGTGGGCGAAGAGCTCGACCGCGTCATGGCGGATGACGACTCCTCCATCGTCGAGCTGCTCTGCACGGCGAGCGAGGGAAGCACGCATGGCTCGGCTCCGCTGGGATCCACCATGCGCGAGGCGCTCATCACCCTGATCTACTACGGCTGGCCCAACGACGCCGCAGGGATCCAAGAGCGCTATGGCCTGTCCGACCAGGAATACCTCGAGATCACCCAAAACGCCGTCTGGGATTTCACCGATAGATACGACTCTCCCGCCGGTCCCACACTCTACGAGGGAACCAGCCTCGACGCATACAACGATCTGGTTTCGCAGCGCTATAGCAACATCGAGGGCACCTACATCCTCTTCCTGTACAAGGCGTGGGATGGCACCAAGCAGAACCTGCTCTCCATCATGGGCGTCGACGATCAGGAATACGGCGGCGTGTCGGTGCGCAAGCAGAACGCGAACGGCTCCGAGAACCTTGCCGGCGCCGAGTTCACCATCTACGACGCCGACGGCAACGCTGTCGGCACCATGACCACCTCGGAAAACGGCGTTGCGTTCATCTGCAGGACAGACCACACGGAGGGTCTGCCCCTTGGCAAGTACACCGTACGCGCGACGAAGCCTCCCGCGGGATATACGCCCTCCAGCGACGTGTTCCATTTCGAGATCACCGAGGCCAACGAGATCGTAACCATTGGCGCACGCTTCTTCGAGGGAACCGAGGCCATCCCCGAGGAGATGATCTTCTACGACACCCATGACGATACGTACGTCGGAGGCGGCGTAGGCGTCATCAAGCAGTCGGATACCAATAAGACGCTCGTAGGAGCCGAGTTCACCATCTACGACGCTGAAGGCAACGAGGTTACCACGCTCGTGACCAACAACGCGGGCGTCGCCGCAACGGGCAAGCAGGACCTGCCGCTCGGAACCTATACGATCAAGGAAACGAGGTCGCCCGAGGGCTACTCGATCACCAACGAGTCGCAGACCTTCACGATTTCGGAGAACTTCGAGTTCAAGACGTTCACGTTCACCGATAACGAGAAGCACGGCTCCATCACGCTTCAGGCGCAGAAGGTGCTCGAAGGCGAGGATGCCGAGCTCCAAGAGGGGATGTTCACCTTCGAGCTTCTGGACGACCACGGCAACGTCATCCAGACAGTCACCAACAATGCCGACGGCAGCGTGGTGTTCAACACCATCGAGTACACGCCCGACGATCTGGGCTACAAGAACTACAGCATCCGCGAGGTCATCGGCACCACCCCCGGCATCCGTTACGACCGCCATCAGGAATCCGTCACCGTGACCATCTACGATACGGGCGATAGCACGCTGAGCTGCACTGCCATCTACGACTCCGACGGAGCTGTGTTCACGAATACGGAGAGCGAGATCAAATACGATGTCGAGATTCTCAAGAAGAAGCTCGGCACGGACACAGCAGTCGAGGGCGCCGCTCTGGAGGTTCGCGACCCCGCGGGCCGTCTTGTGGAAAGCTGGACCAGCAGCACAGAGGCCCATGTCATCACCCTCGAGCCCGGCACCTTCATCCTTAGGGAAACTTCCGCACCGAACGGCTACTACGAGATCGCCGATGTCAGGTTCACCGTCAGCGAGGACGGTACGCTGAGCTGCGAGGGCGGCGCAGTGGGTATCGACGGGCTCTCGCTCACAGCCTACGACCAGTCCATCCCCTCCACCGAGATCGAGATCTGCAAGGTGGATGACGAGAGCGGAGAGGCGCTCGAGGGCGCCGAGTTCACGCTCGAGGGACCGGAGG